>CAXTGN010000117.1:6288-11447 GCA_964243455.1 uncultured Acidobacteriaceae bacterium | reverse complement strand
GTCACAGCCAACGGCGTCCGTCAACGCATGGATGTGATGGCGGGCGGAAGCTTTGCCTCCAGCCCGGATCAGAGGCCGCACTTCGGCCTGGGCGCTGCGACGGCGATCGACAAGCTTGAAGTTCGCTGGCCCAGCGGCCATACCGAAACCCTCCCGGCTCCCAAGAAGCTTGACGGCTTCTACACCATCACCGAAGGCAAGGGACTCTCCGCCTATCGTTGAGCTACGGACGTCGTAAATTCTTCCGCCTCATAGGATCAGTCCAGCCAAGTCATAAGGAGCATCATGCAAGACCGTAGATCGCGACCTGGTTTGCTTCGTGCCATCACCTTCGCTGCGCCTTTGCTCCTGGCACCGGCGCTCGCGAAGGGCACACCACCCCCCGCCCCCTTTGTGGGTGACCTCCAAGCCGCGACGGCGAACTCACCGGCGGGTCCAGGCGTCCCGTTTACGGCAGACAAACTCTCCTCCCTGTTGCCTGCGACCGTGTACTTCCAGGGCCGAAGTGCACCGCTGCAGCTCCGCAATGCCGCCGGAACGACGTTCGGTCCTGACCAGATTCTCTGGGCCTCCCTCGTCGATACTTCTGGGTACTCCACCTCCGTGCAGGAGCGGTACCAGTTTTTCCTGGTCACCGAGGGGCCTCTTCGCATTGGAGGCACCGCCGTCCCAGCGGGCGCCTACGGGGCTGGGTTTGTTGGCGATCATTTTCTGCTTATGGATCCTGGAGGCCACACCATCGCACAAGGTCCGCTCCAGACCGACACCGGTCTGCGGCGTCCACGTCCACTACAGATGGTGGCGGACCAACCCTCATCGATCAAGCTTTATCTGGGGCGGCATTGGGTACTCCTGCAAGCTGATCCGAATGGGCACAGGCCCTAGCTGGGTAATCGCCCTAACGGGCGATGCCATTTCTTTCGGTCCTCAGGGATACTGAGTGCGTGAGTGTGCTAACAACGGCCCTGGGTGGCATCACCGCGATGACCGCGATCTCTGCTCTCGCGGTAGATCACGAGCTGTACCGGCGAATGACAGAGTGGTCGGATCGCTCCGTTTACCGTGGGGCCGGGGATCGCCTGTCGGTTGCACTGACCTTTGACGATGGTCCAACTCCCCACACCTCCCAGCTTCTCGCGTATCTCGGCAGAGAGAACATCCGTGCCACTTTCTTTCAACTGGGGATCCAGTTGGAGCGCTACCCCGAGATCGCACAGCAGGTTCATGCCGCCGGTCATGAGATCGGCAATCACGCGTGGTCGCATAGCAGCCTCAGCCCGCACCTCGAGCCCAACCTCCGCATACCCTCCCCATGGATGATGTATCGCGAACTAAGCCGAACGCAGGACCTGCTCACCAAACTGCATGGCCACTCGCCCCAGTTCTTTCGGCCTCCCTACGGACACCACTGGACCGGTCTGGACGTCGTGCAAAGCCGGATGAAACTTCTGGGCGTGCAATGGACGGTGATTGCGCATGATTGGGAATGGCCCGCGACGCGTATCGCATCGCACGTCCTTTCCCGCGTAGTTCCAGGGGCCATTATCTGCCTGCACGATGGCCGTGACGCCCAGCCGTCGCCCGATATCTCCGAGACGCTCGCGGCAGTCAGGATCATCGTGCGTTCGCTTCGGGAGCAGGGCTATAGCTTTGAGACGGTAGGCGAAATTCTCAGCCCAGGAAAGGCTCCATTTCTGTCCACTTCGCACCCTCGCGAGGTTGCCATCGTGGAGTGCAAGACCGTTGCAGGTCCTGGGTCATCGACTATCTCTGCAGAGTGCGGCTTTCGCTCCCCGGGAACGCCAGGCCAAGGGCCTCTTGGGCAGTAACGGCAACCAGCAACGCCCCACGATTGCCCCGCAGCATACCCTGCTGCTCACAAATATCGAGAAAGGCCAGCATGCTGTCGTAAAACCCGGCAACATTTAGCAACACAACTGGTTTTGCATGAAGCTTGAGGGTCTGCCAGGCAAGGACTTCAAACAACTCTTCCAGGGTTCCGAAGCCGCCCGGGAGCACGATGAATGCATCCGCGAGATCGCCCATAAGGCGTTTGCGCGTATGCATCGTATCGACGACATGAAGTTCTTGTACCCCTTTGTGAGCGATTTCCTTGTCAACCAGCACATGAGGAATGACTCCGACAACGCGCCCACCGCCGGCCAGGGCGGCGTCGGCGACCGCACCCATCAGTCCGACATCGGCTCCGCCGTAGATTAGGCCGATGCCTTGTTGTGCAAGTTGGCGCCCCAGTTCTTCTGCAGCGGATCGGTACTCCGGCCGCGTTCCTTCAGCGGCCGCGCAGAAGACTGCGACAGCCCGTCCTGGTTTCTCACTTGCCATGCTTCCACCTTACCGCTCTGCGTGTGGAGAGTGTGAGGGCAGACGGGCGCGAAGCTCTTTCGCACTCGTCTGCTCTCCGTTTCACTTAGCTGATGGCCAGCGTGTTTCCTTGCAGCTGCTTATCCACTTTCATCAGAACGGAGCCGGCGGGCTGCTTTTCCGTACCGCTCACGTTGACGATTTCAGATCCTTCTTGCAGCTTGAGTCCCGATGTCTTACCGGGCTCGATCGTGTACTGCTGCTCACCGGACTTCAAAACCAGTGTGGCTTTGGAGTCATTACGAACACTGAAGCTCACCATCTTACCCGTGCTTGCCTTGTCGGTAGCGGGGTGATGGAAGGGGCTCAAGGGGGCGGCCTGGAGGCTGCCCGCGGCAGAGAGGGACAACAAAGTAGCCATGGCGGCTGTGACGATACGACGATTCATCTTTTACCTCTTTCTTTGGCGGCTCGCTCCCACGCTGCCATGGTTTCAGCGCGAAGTGAACTGCCATCCTGTTATACGTAGTGAGTTAGAAAAGGTTCCTAACAGTTACGTGTATTTTGTAAGTTTATTTTTGTAACTTCTTGCATCCTTACCATGTTTTCCGAACGTATAGACACACCTGCTCCGCGCCCCGAAGACGTAGAATGGAGGGGTGGCAAATCTTCTTCACAATATGAATCCCCAACAACAGGAAGGCATCGTCTCCGTGGACGGTCCGGTGCTGTTGCTGGCGGGTGCGGGCTCCGGTAAGACGCGAGTGATTACGCACCGCATCGCGTATCTCATCCAGGAGCGCGGCATCGCGCCCGACGCCATCCTTGCCGTCACCTTCACCAATAAAGCGGCGAAGGAGATGGAAGAACGCGTCGAAAAGATCCTGGGACACACTACGCTCGCCAAGCCGACTTTGGCAACCTTCCATTCCTTTTGTGTGCGCGTGCTTCGGCGCGACATCGAAGCCTTGCGTGTGAACGGCAGAGGCCTCACGCGCTCCTTCGCCATCTACGACGAGACGGACCAGCAGGCGGTCGTGAAATCAGCGCTCAAGCGGCTCGGGATCGACGACAAGCAACTCAAGCCGCGCGTTGCGTTAGGCCGCATTTCATGGGCAAAGAATCACATGATCGATCCGCAGGAGTACTTCCTTGCATCGACCAACCCGCTCGAAGAAAAAATCGCGCACATCTTCAAGATCTACCGCGACGAACTCTTCAAAGCGAATGCGCTCGACTTCGACGATCTGCTGCTTGAGACCGTGCGCCTGCTGAAGACCTCGGCCGAGGTGCGCGAGCGTTACAACCGCAAGTACCGTTACCTTCTTATCGACGAGTACCAGGACACCAACAAGCCGCAATACGAGTTGATGAAGCTGCTCGGCTCGCACGGCAACGTCTGTGTCGTTGGCGATGAGGATCAGTCGATCTACTCATGGCGTGGTGCGGACATTCGCAACATCCTCGACTTCGAGAAGGACTTTTCCAGCACACGCACCATTCGCCTTGAACAGAATTACCGCTCCACACAGACCATCCTCGAAGGCGCCAGTGCGGTTGTAGCGCAGAACACGCAGCGTAAAGGCAAGAATCTCTGGACCTCGCGCGAAGGTGGCTCACTCATCGGCCTATATGAGGCGCCCGACGGTGAGAGCGAAGCAATCTTTGTTGCCGACCGCGTGAACAAGTACCTGAAGACCGCGGGCGAGACCGAAGACCTGCCGCGCTGCGCTGTGCTGTATCGCACCAACTCGCAGTCGCGCTTGGTGGAAGAGGCGCTGCGCCGTTATGGCATCCAGTACCACATGGTGGGCGGCTTCAGCTTCTACGACCGCTCCGAGGTCAAGGACCTGCTCAGCTATCTGAAGCTGGTGCAGAACCCGCATGACTCCGTTGCGCTCGGGCGCGTGGTGAACTCGCCGCCGCGTGGCATCGGCAAGACCACCATGGACACGCTGGAACGCATGGCGCTCGGCACGGGCCTGAGCACCTGGGACGCCATCGAGCGTGCGGTCGCCGACAAGCTGCTACCGGCCCGCGCGCTCACGGCGCTGGCCAACTTCCGCAAGCTCATTGAGGATGCGCGGGCTATGGTGCAGCTTGATGGCTTCGGTCTGGCTGAGAAGCTTAGCACGGACGTCGAAGAGGGCCCAGCGCACAGGGCGCAGGGCATAGCAGACCAAGACCGGTCGTTTCTACCGGAGCGGGATGCGCGCAGCGGAGAGATCCCTGCTTTTGGCGAAGAAGAGGCCATCTCAGGCTCGGCAAGTGCGGACGACTCCTTCGACTTCGGTTTTGACTTCAGCGCGAACGAAGAGCCAGCGCCGCCCAGCGTACGCGCCAACGACGGCAACAGTGACTTCGACACGAGCTTTAACTTCGGTTTCGACTTCGGTCCCAGCGAAGAGATCTCCACGATTGCCGCGGAGAACTCCGTGGTCGAAGATCCCGAGATAGAGCAAGCGGCTACCAGCTTCAATCCATTCGCTCCGGTGCCGCTAAAGCAGTCCGCCTCGGACCGGATCCGCGAGCAGAACGAGGCACGGCTCGCCCGCATCGTCTCGGCGCAGGGTGG
The DNA here is from genome assembly GCA_964243455.1 of uncultured Acidobacteriaceae bacterium. GTDB lineage: Bacteria > Acidobacteriota > Terriglobia > Terriglobales > Acidobacteriaceae > Granulicella. The sequence goes on along the minus strand of CAXTGN010000117.1, from coordinate 6,550 downwards.
CGATCACCATGCTGCCAACGACGCCGACAATAAGGCCTTCCGCAGGCCCGGCGATCCCGCCACCTTGCCCGAACTCATCAAGTTCCTCAACGACCGCTCCGGCTACATCCGTGCGCTCGAAGAAGAGGGCACGCCCGAAGCCTTCAGCCGCATTGAAAACCTGAAGGAACTCGCCAATGCCGCGCAGGACGCTACCTCGCGCGGTGAAACGCTGGCCGAGTTCCTCGACCACGCCGCCCTGGTCTCTGACGCAGACTCCTAC
>CAXTGN010000117.1:0-6278 GCA_964243455.1 uncultured Acidobacteriaceae bacterium | reverse complement strand
CAGAGGCTCGCGTCACGCTGATGACACTCCACGCCGCCAAGGGCCTGGAGTTCCCGCTGGTTTTTCTCGCCGGCATGGAAGAAGGCCTGTTCCCGCACTCCCGCACACTGACCGACCCCACACAGATGGAAGAAGAGCGCCGTCTCTGCTACGTTGGCATGACCCGCGCCATGGATACGCTCGTTATGACGCGCGCTCGGTACCGTCGCCGCTATGGCAACGACAGCCCGGAGTCCACGGTGGCTTCGCGCTTTCTCGAAGAGATTCCCTCGCGGCTCGTTGAGGATCTTGGCTCACCCGGCTTTGGTGGAGAACGCGATGAGTACGGCGGCTACCGCTCCGGCTTTCGCGGTTCCGTCTACGCCACGCCCTACCCCCAACGCCGCCGTCCGGGTGCGGGCGACGACGACGGCGGCGAGCGTCACTACAGCTACGAGGACGAGAGCCAGGAGTCGGGCAGTTCCAACGGCAACGGCGTTCGGCAGTACGCCACGGAGCGCTTCGGCGCCAGCCGCACGAATGGCAGCTCCGGCGACCGTACGGCGGCCTTTTTCGGCAAGGGCGGCAACGGCGCCTCAGGCTCTGGCCGACCAGCTGTTGGTGGCGGTTCCGGCTACCAGCTCGGCGACAAGCGCTACCCCGGACGTCCCAAAATGGACATCCCCAACCCTACCGGGCGCACCGGTCTCGGCAAAAATGCGCGCGTCCGGCACCCCAAATACGGTGAAGGAATGATCGTCGCCCGCGAAGGCGAAGGCGACGATGCCAAAATTACGGTATCCTTTATAGGGCACGGCGTGAAGAAGCTGGTGGAGAAGTTCGCCCAGCTCGAACGGCTGTAGCGGTCGGGGCAGTCGAGCCGGCACAGGATTCAGAACCATACGCACGACCCGGCAGAGCGCCCGCTCGCCGCATTTTCAAGGATCAGGAAGATACAGATGGCAAACACCACCGCCGTAACCGATCGCGTCGAGCGCAAGAAGCTCAAGCGCGCCGCCCGCAAGAAGGCCACCCCCAAGACCGCGCGCACCTACGCCCGCGGCGAGCACAAGAAGAAGCTTCGCAAGCTCACGCGCGGAACCTCCAAGCGCTAGGCGTTAGCAGAACATGAAAGGCGGAGCTTAGGCTCCGCCTTTTTTGTTGTCGGTGATTTAGTCCTTGCGCGCCGTCATGGACGGAGGCGTGGCCTCCGGGGCACTGCCCCATGCTGGATTGGGCGCAGGTCCCATCGTCAGCACGAGGATAGCCCCGCCTTTGATGTCGCTCTGGCTGAACCACGGCTTGGTCCACGGTTTGCCGTTCAGCATCGCCGACTGGATGTACATGTTTTTGGTCGAGTTGTTTCGGGCCACGATCTCCAGCGTCTTGCCATCCCCCATCACCAGCTTCACGTCATCGAACAGCGGCGAGCCGAGGATGTAGTCTTCGCTCGATGGATCGACGGGGTAAAAGCCCATCGCGCTCAGCGCATACCAGGAGGACGTCGCCCCCTGGTCGTCCATCCCGGGGTAGCCGTAGCCCGAGGCATCGCTGCCGTACATCTCGGCGAGGATCTGGCGCGTGAGCTTCTGAGTCTTCCAGGGCTGGCCGCTCCAGTCGTAGTAGAAGGCCGCCTGCTGGTCGGGCTGGTTGCCCTGCACATACTGGCCGATCAGGCCCGTGCAGTCGCGGCATATGCCCTTTGGCGTGTAGGGCGTGGTGAAGAACGTATCGAGCTTGCGGTCGAACGCCTCCCGTCCGCCGAGCAGGTCGATCAGCCCCTGCACGTCGTGCGGCTCCAGCCAAAGGGTCGACCAGCCAGACGCTTCCTTCATCATGAAGTTGTAATAGGGCTCCTGCGGATCGAACGGCGAGATCCACTTCCCATCTTCGGTGCGGCCCCGGACAAAGCCCACTGAAGGATCGAAGACGTTCTTGTAATTGGCCGCGCGCTTCAGGAACAGCTGCTCATCCTCCGTCTTGCCCAGCTTTCCCGCATATTCCGCCATGGCATGGTCATCCCAGGCGTACTCGAGTGTGGTGGCAGCTCCCGCCTTGCCGCCGGCGTACGGTGGGCTGGGATTCCCCTTAGGGATGAAGTCCGCGATCCACCCATTCTTCTCGTACTCGGCGAGGAACTGGCGCGGACCTGCGGGGTCCATCGCGTTTTTGCGGAGGTACTCATAGGCCGCGGCGTAATCGAACGGGATCCCGCGCTTCCACGCACCCAGAAACAGAAAGACGGCGTTGTCGCCATGGAAGGAGGGGTTCATGTACCCCTTCTCCCGCGCCATGTCGAGGTCCGACGCCATGATGTCGCGCACCCGCTCGGGTTCCATGATTTCAAGCAACACGATCTGGTTGCGTCCGGTATCCCAGAAAGGCACCGGTCCATAGCGATCATGGGTGGCTGTCTGCACTTTGCCATTCATGTCGCTGAACGGCTCGCCTTTCGCGGCGATCAGGCGTGGGCTGGCGAAGGACTGAAACAGCGTGGAATAGAACATCGCGCGCTGCCCCGGTGTGCCGCCCTTCACCTGCACGCGATCCAGCAGCTTCGCCCATTGGTCGCGTGCCGCCTTGTGAACCGTGTCAAAGTCCCAGCCGGGCAGCTCATCGTGTAGACGCTGCTCCGCCTGGTCATAGCTGGTCCCGTGAGCGATCTTCACCAGCACCTGCTCGCCGGCGGTTGTGTGAAAGGTCAGGTAGTGGCCGGCGTACTGGCCTGAAGTCTGCCGGCCGCCGGGTTCGACGTCCTTGTCGCCGATGCCCCACCCTCGGTCGTCGCCGGTCGACTTGTGAAAAGCTCCAAACTCGCTGAACGGCCTGGAAAACTCCGCGACAAAATAGGCGCCATCAATCGCTCTGCTGCCCCGCGCCACGCCGCGCACGGTATGGTCGCCGACCAGTTCCATCTGCCCGCCGTGCTCCGGGAAGTTCACCAGCACGTTCGCCCTCTCGTTTGCGGGAAAGGTGAAGCGCATCAGACTCGCCCAGCGCGTTGCGGTGAGTTCCACCTGTGTCTTGAAGCTCTCGAGGTACACCGAGTAGTAGCCGGGCGAGGCCTTCTCGCGCGCCTTATCGTAATAGCTCTCGCGATACGCCGGAGGCATGGACCAGTCACCAACGACGGGCGAAATGATCGGCTCGGCACCACCGCCATAGGTGGAGCCGCCACCGCCAGTAAAGCCCAGCATCGTCGGGTTCGTGTAGTAGTACGGCGTGGGAACGCCGTTTGGAAAGCTCAGGTCGATGTTATTGTTCATCGGCGCCGCCTCCACCGAGCTATGCGGCAGGCGCGCACCCGGTGAGGTCTGCCCCGTGTAGACCGGCTCTCCCGGCGGCGGTGCGTTGCCGATCAGGGATTGCTTGTCCAGCGGCGCTGTCCCCACCAGCGGATTGGCGAGATCGACGGGAGCTGCTGATTGGGCTATCGCCGTCCAGGAAATCCCAACTGCCATAACTGCACCGGCAAGCATGAGGGGCCGTTGTCTTTTTGCCTGAGACATCAAAGCGTTCTCCCAATGGTGTGAAGACATTTGCGGATGGCACAGCGCCTATTCGTAGACCCAAACGAGCCTTCTGACCGGCCACTTGGAATCGTTTCCATCCTTGGCCCACCATCATAGCGCGTGGGCTAATCCAGGCAAGAGCCAATGCAAACGCTCCCCAGGGCGGACCTCTCAGCTCAGCGGGCAGGTGCCGTGGCCACTCCTACAAACGAATCCGCGCACCCGTAGTACATCCACCACTTGCCCTTGAACAAAACCAGCCCTTCGGCAAAGGTCGTTCCCGCGGCATACTGGCCGCTTCGCTCGAATGGCAGGCTGGGTGAAAAGACCGGCTCGGCGGTTCTTCCCTTGAATCGACTCGGGTCGTCCGCTGAGAACAGCGCTTCTTCCACGCTGTACGTGCCCGGCTGCAACCGCGTATCGCCACCGGCGCCCTGGGCATTCTTCGCGTTGTAGAGCATCACGATGCCGTGTTCCGTCAGGACCGGTGGCGATCCGGTCTCTGGGAAAGCACTATCCGCCTTCCCCGGGCGCGCACGCAACAGGACCTTCGTTTTCCCCGGGGCGTCCTCTACCGGCATCCAGTGCACCAGGTCCGTCGAGGTCGCCAGGCCGATCTCGATCTCGCCCCAGTACATCCAGTACCGCCCCTTGATCCTGGCGGCAACCAGCTTGCCCCCGTGCCGTTCCGTGACGATTCCTGCCGACTTGTACTTCAGTGCGTCATACCTTCCGCCCAGAACCCTCGCAAACGCCGGTCCACGTTTCGTCCAGTGCTGCAGATCCTGCGAAGTAGCAATGCCCACGGAGTAGGCGTTCCGCTCGCGCGACCACTGCGTATACGTCAGGACGTAGCTGCCGTCCGGCGCCTCTACCAAGCGCGGGTCTTCGACACCGCCCGGGACCTCGCGGCTGCGCTGCGTGTCGTTGTCCGGATAGAAGACCGGCTCCGGCATTTGCCGGAAGTGCACGCCATCCTCGCTTACCGCCAGACCAAGCCGCGAGACATGCCCGCCAATGGCCATCGCGCCGGAGTCATCCTCGGCGCGGTACAAGACGTAGACCTTGCCCTCGCGCACCAACGCCGCCGGATTAAAGGTATGCAATGCCTCCCAGTGCACCGTGCCTCGACTCACGGGATCCCGGAATATAGCCGCAGGGTCCGGCCGGATCACGGGCTGATCCGAGGCACGCGTCCAGGGGCCAATCCAGCCCTGCGCAACGCTGCCAGTCACTTCCGGAGACTTCGGCGAAGCAGGGGGACTCGCCTGCCCACCAGCAGCAGCCGACATGATGGCACCCAGCAGAAACGAACTCAGGACTCGCCACGTCTCCCTCATCGAGAAGCCCTTCCTGTGGAGTTCGGCAAACCTTCACCCTGTTCACAAAACCGCAACACGTTAAACTACAGCCAATTCCACACGCAACGCGAATCGAAAGCGCCGAGGACAAATCCCTGCCCCGACAAATCTTCGCCACCAAATCCATCGACAAGCTGATTACGGAGAGCGAGCGGCCGGAACACTCGCTCAAAAAGACACTGGGCCCCGTTTCGCTTACGGCGCTGGGCGTCGGCATCGTCATCGGATCGGGCATTTTTACCGTCATCGGCACAGCCATCGGCGGCAACCCCGCCAAGCTGGCGGACTGGAAGGGATCGCCGGTCATCGATCTCATCCTGCACCACGGCGCGGTGGCGGGCAGACCCGGAGCCGGTCCTGCCCTGGCGATCTCGCTTGTGCTGGTGGCCATCGTCTGCGCCTTCACAGGCCTTTGCTACGCCGAGCTCGCGAGCATGATCCCCATCGCCGGCTCCGCCTACACCTACACCTATGCCACACTCGGCGAGCTCATCGCCTGGATCATCGGCTGGGATCTCATCCTCGAGTACGCCTTCGCCAACATGAGCGTCTCGGTCGGCTTCGCCGCGCATCTGGTAGATCTCTTGGATTGGCTCGGCCTGCATCTCGATCCCAAGTGGCTGTCCCCGGCCTTTCTTCCGCAAGGGCTGCAGGACCTCGCCGGCAAGGACATTTTCCCGGTCGGCTGGCACGCCGGCTTCGACATCCCCGCCTTTCTCGTCGTCTTCTTCATCACCGCTGTGCTCGTCATCGGCATCCGCGAGTCGTCGCGCACCAACAACATCATGGTGCTCATCAAGATCTCGGCCATCCTCGCCTTCGTCTTCTTCGGCATCTCGTTCATTCACCCCGGCAACTACCATCCGTTCGTGCCCAACGGCTTCTCCGGCATCCTCGCCGGCGGCTCCATCATCTTCTTCACCTACATCGGCTTCGACGCTGTCTCGACCGCCAGCGAAGAGTGCAAGAACCCGCAGCGCGACGTGCCCATCGGCATCATTGCCACGCTGATCGTCTGCACGATTCTCTACATCGGCGTGGCTCTCGTGCTCACCGGCCTCGTTCCGTGGAACACGGTCATCGGCGACGGGGCGCCGATCGTCAACGCCCTCAAGCGGCTCTCGGTTGAACCCGGCGGCCATCGCCTGCACTGGGTGCGCCTCTTCGTACTCATCGGCGCGATCCTTGGCATGATCTCTTCGATCCTCGTCGGCCAGTATGGTCAGGCGCGTATATGGTTCGCCATGTCCCGCGACCGCCTGCTCCCCAACGCGTTCAGCAAGGTGCATCCGCGCTTCCGCACCCCAGCCTTCTCGACGATCGTCGCCGGCATTCTCGTCTCCATCCCCGCAGGCCTGTTCGATGTCGGCTCTCTGGCGGAGATGTCGAACATTGGCACCCTGTTCGCCTTTGTCCTGGTCTCGGT
>CAXTGN010000116.1:0-11552 GCA_964243455.1 uncultured Acidobacteriaceae bacterium | reverse complement strand
GCGAGCGCGGTTCGCTGAAGGCTGCAACAGCCCGCGAGTGCTCTGGCGCGAGGTGCGCGCCATGGGCTTCCCGGGGACGGACAAGCAGGTGCAACGCTGGCTGGCACAGCACCGGAGCGCACGTGCCGCCCCGCCGGCCGGACCGGACCAGCCACCCGCGTTGCCTACGGCGACACAGCTCGCGTGGCTGCTGATCCAACCCCCGGCGGCGCTGTCCGCCGACGACGCCAGCACGACGGCGCGGGTCGAGCAAGACGGGGAGGCCGCCGGCGTCGCGGCCCTGGCCCGCCGCTTCACCGCCCTCGTGCGCGGCTGCGGCGTGCGCCAGAAGCCCGATCCCGCTACGGCGCTGGCGGCCCTGGAAGTCTGGCTCGCCGACGCCCGCACCTGCGGCGTGCGCACAGTCGAGACTTTCGCGGCAGAACTGGAGCAGGACGGCGCCGCCGTGCGCGCCGCGCTCACCACGCCCTGGAGCAGCGGCCAGGCTGAGGGACAGATCACCCGGCTCAAGCTGATCAAGCGGCAAAGCTACGGTCGCGCCAGCTTCGACCTGCTGCGTCGGCGCGTTCTGATCGCGGCATGATCCACGCAAAGTACGGGAGAGCCAGCAGTTTGCATGCTCTCGCCGGCCACCGTGTCCGCGGCACGGGCGCATCCCGCAATCAGCAGACAGGCTGCGCAAAGGCTCGAAGCGGACAGGGCCAGGACACGGGTGAGCATGGCCACCATCCTATTACTCTCTTCGGTGGACGGTGAACCGTGTCGTAGGGCGGATCAGCGGAGCGTCATCCGCCGCTTGGTGCCGCTGGTGGTGGATGGCGCTGCGCTTATCCACCCTACGGCCTTGTTCCACGGTCTATTGCCGGGGTGAAGGGCCGCGTGGCCGCAACCTACGACGGCATGCTACGAGCGATCGTCGACGCGTCCGGCGGTCGTTAACGCAGGGGAGGGTATGGCCATGACGGCTCGGGGTACCGGGACGCACCATCGGACCCGGGTTGCCGCCCGGCTAACGGCTGGCCTGCTGTCAGTGGGCCTGCTTGCGCCGCATCACGCCCAGGCCAGGGTTGCCGACTTCCTCGCCGGCTGCATGGCCGAAGGGGTCGACCTGGGGGGTTTGGCCGCCCGGCTTGAACGCCAGGGTTACGCCGAGGTGGACCCGGCACAAGGGCCACCCGGGCCGGCCCTCGCCGCCGATGCGACCGGGCGGCGCCTTTGGATGGTCCGTCACCCTGTGGACGGGCAGATCGACAGCTTCACCGGCTATGCCCCACCGGGTCCGGGCCGTCCGTTCGAGGTCTGTTGGCACATCAGCCGGCCCGGGGAGAGCGCGGCCGAGGCCCTCCCTGCGTTGCAGTTGCGCTATCCCGTGATCCAAGGGACCACGGAAACCGGGGCGGCGTTCTTCTACGGCGGGTACGAACGCTGGCAGAGCAGGTCCGGGCCCGTCGCCGTCACCCTCGGCGTGTCATGGCCGATGCGGGATCAGCCCGCGGAAGGCTCGAGCCTGTTCTACGTCGTCCGCGCCGCCTCGCCGGCCTGATTGCGCGATGCGGCTAGTGGAAATCCTCGCTGCGCGTGGTGAGGCCGGTGAGCGCCCGGAGGCGCCAGACGCGGTCCTCCAGCCAGGCGCGCACGGGGCTGCGCGCCGGCGGGAGCGGCATGTCGACCGTCAGCGGTATGCTGACCTGCCGCCGATCCCAGATCGGGGGTGTTCCGGACGTATCGTAGTTCTGGATCATGTCCAGTGCCGACACGCCGCGGATGTAACCATTGGCGTCGCGCAGCACGATCCAGGCGGGTGCGTCGCCGCCATGGCCGGGCATGGCCAACAGCATGAGCCGAGGACAGAGCCAGAGGGTCCAGGCGCCATCCGGGCTACGGTCCGGGCGGTCGGCCCGGCATGCGAGACGGCCTTCGGGGAGCAGCAGGATGGCCAGCACGGCACCGCATCCGGCAGCGGCCAGCCAACCCGCCCGGCGGCGCCAGCCGGCCCCGCCCCGCGTCACGGCCCCGCCCGACCGCTGGCGGGACGGGGTGCTAGCCGGTTGACGCTGCCGACGGACCCTTCCCCGCCGCGTTCGGCACGGGACGGCATTGCCCGGCTGGGAGGACGGACCACATCGGTTCTTGCGGCAGCGAGGCGCATGTGACCCATTGGGTGATCCCCGCACTGTCCTCGCTGGCGTTGACCATTGCCCAGTCAGCAACGCCGGACCTGTCCCAAACGGACCTCTACACCAAAACCGTGCACGGCTGCCATGACGTGAACCTGTCCGGGTGGACGCATCCGGCCAAGCAGGTGTTGCTCGAGGCGGGCGCCACGATCGGCAAGGTGGAGCTTTGCAACGGCGACCGCTTCCCGGTCTTCACCGTGACGGTACCAAACGACCCGGAGGGACAGACGGACTCCTATTTCGACAAGCTGTATGCCAACCTGGCGGATGCCAACGGCTTCTGGTCCTACACCCTGGTCGACACGTCGGACGACGTCGTCATCACCGCGACGGTGGAGAAGCGGACACGCCAGGTCGCGCTCGGCTACGAGGAGTTCAACGGACCGAAACGGACGAGCCGGTAATCCCGCCAGACCGCGTCGGAGTTCAGCCCGCATCGCGTCGTCGCCGGCCGGACGGCGCCGGTGGGTCCACGACGCGCCCGGTAACTTCAGACGGCAACGTCCTGCGCGTTTAAACCGAGTTGCCCGAGCGGGACGAGCGCGCCCGCATCCCGCGCCGCGGCGAGGGCCTGGGCGGCGACGAACATGGAGAGCGCCTCGATCTCGGGCAGGCAGCGGCGCGGCCCGGCATTACCCGTCCGATCACCAGGCGGCCCGACCGGCGGCGCTGGACCAGGGGATGGAACCCCGACCGCGCCGGCATTGTCGCCGCGGATACCAACCGGATGTCGAACGTCAGCACGTCGAAGGCGACTAGGCTGGTGAGCGACACCGCCGCCCAAGGCAGAGCCGGGTCGGCAAGGCCGGCGCAGCGAAGCCCATCCGCGTCCGCCACCAAGACGGGAACGCGGCGGCGGCGGAACACGACGAGGGCATAGGTGAGGGTGAGGAGACCGACCAGCAGCAAGCCCGCCCCGACCAGCCGGGCGGCCGTGGCGGTGACGAACGCCAGGCACAGCATACCGAACAGCAGAAGCACGGCGCCAGTCCGCGCCTGGCCGAAGCCGCTCTCGTACACTGTCACCAGAGGCGGGACGCCCCGGCGCATCTCGTCGATCACCGTATCCAGCGTCCTTGCGTTCGTGCGGGCTTCGGCGGCCAGCTGCTCGGTGAGCGTGGCGCGCAGCGACGGCCCGTGCTGGAGCAGCGAGGCCGCGAACGCGACCTCCGCCGCCGCGGGCGCGGCGCGGGCCCGCGCCAGGGTATCGGGATCGAGCCGGGAGCCAAGCTGGCGGACACACCGGTCGGCCCCCCGGCCTGCGCCGCTCAGGCCGTCCTCCGGGTCGCCGTTTTTCAGCAGGAACGGGTCGGCCAGCCCGTCCGAGGCGTGGGCGAGGACGTCGTCGCCGAGATCCCCCGGCGCGGTGTCCGGCGACCCGGCGAGAGCGTCCAGCCGGTCCCGCAGCAGCACCATGCCCGACCTGACGCGCAGGAGCGATGTCGCAGCCGGGCGCGCGCCCGCGACGGCGGCGGTAACGGCATCCGCGCGTCGGGCGCCGCTGCGCCACCACCGGCGCAGTGTCCCATCTCTGACCAAGGTCCTCACCAGCGCGGCGAGGAGTTCGTCATGGTCGAGCAGCGGCAGCAGGGGCAGCGGGACGTGCAGCACCGTGCCGCCGATTGCCCGCTTCGCCCCCGCGGGGTGCACACGGCCCGAGCGGAAAAAGAACTCATCGGTCATCCCGCCGAGCAGGTGGCGCGGCCGGTTCACCCCGCAGCGCGCAGGGAGTGTCAAAAGCCTGGGGCAACCTGCTTGCCTCTCTCGGGCTGATCAGCCTGGCTGATGCCTGACCACGAGGGCAGCAGGCGGGATGCAATGGACGGTGCGGCTGGAGACGACGACAAGCGCGTGGGAGGTGAAGTCGACGGAGCTGGTGACGTTCAGCCGGCCGGCGGTGGTCAGCACGCTCGCGGGAGGCGGCCTTATGCTCGCCGAGACCAAGACGCTGTTGGGAGTGTCAAAAATCTGGGGCGCTACGCCGCGAGTTGGATTGCTGGGTGGCCAAACCGTCCGTCCAGCACCGCCGCCCTGACCTGAAGCACACGATGAGCGCCTCGAGGTGACCAGCGCATCTGTTGGCGCTTGTTCATGCGGGCACTCACCAGCTGGTTGACGGTGCCCTCGGCCCGTGAGGTCGAGATCGGCTTGCCAGCGGCGTTGGTGCACTCGACAAATTCAAGCTGAGATGGCCCCGAACCCCAAGCTGCTATGCCATGACCGGCTGGCGACGGACGGAGTCCGGCCGTCCGGCCGCCAACATGCGGTTCAGCGCTGCCACGCCAATGGCAGCTTCAGTCTGCTGAGCCGCGAAGCCGTGGGCTCGCAGCCGTGGTCCGATCAGCGCCTTGTATCGTCCCATTGTCGTCTCCACCAAGGACCTTTGACCGTACCCGGTCGTGGCCTGCTAGGTCAGGCGGCCTTGTTCCTCGATCATGGCCAGATGGCGGTCGCGCTGTGTCGGCACGCCCGGTTCACCGCTCGAGACGGCCGTCGAGCGCGGCGGGATCACCATCTCGATCTCATCGCCGTGCGCGGCGATCGTCCGGTAGGTGGGGCGGCCATCATAGGCGTTGTCCGCCGTCACCCGGCCAATCGGATCGTCAACCTGATCGAGCAGCGGCCCGGCCTGGGACGGGTCGTCGACGTCCTGTTCCGTCAGCGTCTGCGCCACGATCATGCTGCTGGCGGCATCCACCGCCAGATGCAGCTTGCGCCACGTCCGGCGCGACTTCGCGCCATGCTTGGCCTTCAGCCATTGGTCCACCCCATAGACCTGCAGGCCGGTGCTGTCGATCAACACGTGCAACGGGCCAACCGGCACGTGTGCTGGCTGGATCACCGGCAACGCCGCCGCCCGGCGGCTGACCGTGCTGTGATACGGCGCCGAGAGCGTCAGGCCCATCAACGTCAGCACCGACATCATGAGGCCCTCGGTCTGCCGCAACGCCAGCTTGAACGCCGTGCGCAGCATCAGGCTGGTCTGAATGGCCGCGTCCGTATAGCGAGCCTGCCCGCCTGGCCCGGAAGTCTGCCAATCTCCCAACGCTGCGTCCTCGATCCACAACGTCAGGCTGCCCCTCCGGCGCAGCCCCGCTTCATAGGCCGGCCAGTTCTGCACCTTGAACGCCATCTTCGGGATGCGGTGACGGTGGTCGGCGTTGTGCTTATGTGGCATCGGGGTGCTCAGAACCGGACAGGGGAAGAGCAGCCTACCATCCCTGGACCGAGCAAGTGCACCAACGCCCGCGCAAGCCGTACGGCAGTTCTCCCGCAGGCCGAAGGTTGAGTCGGTTCAAAGTCTACGATGGACCGGCTTTCCCGGCTTCACGCGGAATATCGGTGATATGGACGATCAATTGCGCTGGCAGTTTATGTCATTCATCCTCAACCAGCGTGAGCCCTTCACCAAGGACGCTTAGTTCCGCGTCAAGCAGTTCAGCAATTATCGGTTTGTCATTGGAACGGGTTGGCAGCAGCTAGTGTTGAATGGAAAGCAAGAGATAGAGATCACGACAACCCGGGGTCAGGAGATTGCTGATTTCGTGATCTGTGGAACGGGTGTGGATGTCTCACACCGGCTGCGCGCTGAACTTGGCTACTTTCACGACGAGATCGCCGTCTGGGGTAACCGATTTACGCCCCCAGAGCAGTCGGTAGACTCGCGGCTGCTGCAGTTTCCATACCTCACGCCAGGATTTGCGTTCACCGAACGACGACCGGGGAAAGCGCCTCAACTTGCTAACATCCATTATTTCAACTTCGCGTCTACTTTGATCTGCGGCCCCAGCGGTGCGGTGATTCGTGGCCTCCGGCATGCCGTTCCAAGGCTGGTCCAGGCTTTGTCACGCAACCTGTTTAAGGATGACTTGGATTACCATTGGAAGGAACTTCGTGACTACACTACGGACCCGTATAAGTACAACAGAATCTGGTTTTCGTGTGGGATTCCCGTCTGTGCGTGTGTGACGCAGCCTGGCGGGATGATCGACGTTGACCTGATCCGTTCGCGGTATGCCAGCCTGTTACCGCACCTGGACGAGCGGGGCCGCCGTCTGTTCGCGGCCACTGAGGCGCGGGCGGCGGGATATGGCGGCATTGTCGCGGTGTGGCGCGCGACGGGGATCGCGCCCAGCACCATCGGACGCGGCCTGCGCGAGTTGGACGAAGCGGAGCCGCTGGCGCCGGGCTGGGTGCGCCGGGAGGGTGGTGGGCGCAAGGCTTTGGTGGCGTCCGACCCTGGGCTGCTGGGCGCGCTTTTGGCGCTGGTGCGCCCGACCGAGCGGGGCGACCCGATGTCGCCCTTGCGTTGGACCTGCCTGAGCCTGCGCCACCTGGCGGAAACGCTGACAGCGCAGGGCCACCCGGTCAGCCACATGGTGGTGGGCACGCTGCTGAAGGGTGAGGGGTTCAGCCTACAGGCGAACCGCAAGACCCTGGAAGGCGGCAGCCACCCCGACCGGGACGCGCAGTTCGCCCACATCGGCGCCAGCGTGTCGGCGGCGCTGGCCGCGGGCCAGCCGGTGATCTCGGTGGACACCAAGAAGAAGGAGTTGGTTGGCCCGTTCAGGAACCCTGGACGGGAGTGGCGCCCGCAGGGCACGCCGGAGGAGGTGCGGGTGCACGACTTCCTGATCGAGGAGCTTGGCCGCGCCGTGCCGTATGGCGTCTACGACCTGGCCGCCAACGCGGGCTGGGTCAGCGTCGGCGTGGACCACGACACGGCGGCGTTTGCGGTGCAGACCATCCGGCGCTGGTGGCACGAGGTGGGCCAGCGCCGCTACCCCGAGGCACGCTGCCTGGTCATCACCGCCGATGGCAGCGGCAGCAACAGCTCGCGCGTGCGGCTGTGGAAGCGCGATCTGCAGGGTCTGGCCAACGAGCTGGGCATCGAGATCACCGTCCACCACCTGCCGCCGGGCACCAGCAAGTGGAACAAGATCGAGCACCGCCTGTTCTCCTACATCAGCCGGAACTGGCGGGCGAAGCCGCTGGTCAGCTACCGCACCATCGTGAGCCTGATCGGCGCCACCACCACCAAGACCGGCCTCGCAGTCAGGTGCGAGATGGACACCAAGGCCTACCCCAAGGGCATTCGCGTGTCCGACGCGGATATGGCCGCCCTCAACATCCACCGCGACCCATTCCACGGAGAATGGAACTACACCATCAAACCACAAAAGTGACTGCTCACCTCCCGGGGCCGGGTCAACCAGTGCGCATGACGGGCTGACCTGCGAGGGCGGCCCGGAGCGCGGCGAGAGCGGTCAGGCCATGCAGGCGACCGGTAGCGATCACGGTCGCGGCGGCCGCATAGTCTTTGGTGCCCCAGGTGGCTCGGAAACCACCTATGCCCTGGCACACGCCGGAGGGAGAGGCCAAAGTCCGGTGGTGGCCGCCGCATCTACGTGTGCGGCATCAAGGGGACCTGGAATGGATTGGGACGTGCCGGCGTGCATCGCCATTGCAATAGCTCCCGCTACGTCCGGTAAAAAGCTGCTGACGGACCTTGAGGGCCTGGGCACGACCTGCAAGGGATCCGCGCAGCCCGGGACCGGATGCATTCCGGAACCCCGCTCTGCGGCGCACGCCGGGGGACTGGTCGGCTGAGAGCCACTAGTTCGGCGTCGTCCCAACAAGACGACCGTCGGTGCTAGTCCAGTCAGGGGAGGCCCGCGATGGCGGGGCCGACCGCCGGCTTGCCTGGTCGCTTGCTGGGATCGCGGGCGCCCTGAATGCTGCCGGGTTCTATGCCGTGGGCGTGTTCTCCTCGAACATGACCGGCAACGTGTCCTCCTTGGCCGACCACCTTGCCTTGGCCGACCTGGCCGCAGCCGTCCCTTACCTGGGGCTGGTGGCGACCTTCGTCGCGGGTGCGGCGGTTTCCGCCGTGCTGATCAACGCCGGCCGCAGGCGAGGCATGGCCCGCATCTACGCGCTCAGCATCCTGGCCGAGGCGGCGCTGCTGACCGGCCTGGCGTCCGCGGATCTGTGGCTGACCGGGGCCGGGCGCGCAGCCCTGCTGGCTTACGGACTCAGTTTCCTGATGGGGCTGCAGAACGCCGTGGTGACGCGCATCTCGAATGCCCGCGTGCGGACGACTCACGTCACCGGCATGGTAACGGACATCGGGATCGAGCTGGGCAACCTCCTGGACCTCGCCCTGCTGGACCGTGCCTCGCGCCGCCGCGGGCCGGGCGGCCGTGACGGGGAAGCGGAGTACAACGCGGATAAGCTGCTGTTGCACGGGATCACGGTGCTGTCGTTCCTGGCTGGCGGCGTTTTCGGCGTCCTCGCCTATCGGAAGCTGGGAGCCTTGTTCCTGTTCGGGGCTGCCATGCTGCTTTTCCTGCTCGCCCTTCCTGGGATCGTCCGCAAGGGCGCAAGCCCTCTGCCCCGGCCCAAGTCAGGTTAACGTCCACCAGCGGCCCTGAGTAGTTTCCCACAAAAACCAGAAGACGATGCGGTTGTTTTATGACGATTCCTACCTCGGAGTTCAGTCCGTTTCCAACGCAAACGGATCGTCTCATCGAAAATCCGGACTTCGGATCTAGCGACTTTTTGGATTGCACCTCGAGGGGCCTACGCTCAGACACTTGAGTTCTGCATATTTTCTTCGTTCTTCCAGAATCCTCGGTCATTTCTTATCTGGCGTGGCTTGTCTCAAAATTCGAAGCGAGCGGGAACACCGGGGTTGCGGCTACGGCTGGTTGCTAACGAACCCCGGGATTATCGAGAGGTCCTCATCCTTGTTGGGCAAACTGTTCAGTTCACTGATCCAAGGGACTTTTTGTCTTCCAAGGAAACTACTCTGCGATCGTATTACGCCTGGGTCATCAAGCGTATTAAGCGTCAAACTGATATTGGCGCTACCGCTTCGCCGATAGCTCAGCGGCGTTCCGCAAGTGCTGCAGAACCCTCGTTCAGCAACGGTTGAGCTGGCAAACACCTCGGGCGGCTTCTCCCAATGGACGTCTTCACTTAGAAAACGCACGAATGCCATGAAAGGGCCGCCAGAGGCCTTCTGGCACATTCGACAGTAGCAGACGCACGAGAAGTTCGGCGCTGCCACCGCACAATACCGGATCCGACCACACTGACATCCTCCTGCGAACTTCATCATGGACCCTTTTCGTGGATTGGCTCTGATACTGAAAGCGGGTGACAGAAAGCCGTTTCTGCCGCATACTATGGCTACGCACTTCTCACCGAGTCAACGTGCCGTCCGCCTTGGAAAAGGCCGGGTACGTAGTTCGTGGTCACGACAAGGTGGCCGGTAAGCGGAGCGGCGCCGCCACGGCGGTTTTGCGTTGACTGGCTTTGGGCTGTGTGTTGGGCGACCGTGCGAGGGTATCAGGCCGCCGCGGTCTGGGTGGGCTGATCTGCCGGGCGCTAGTTCCAAGGCAGCAGACTGCCGCCGTATAGCCGACCTCCCGGGCCCGTGCCTTGAGGATCAAGCGCGCGCTCTCGGCGGACAGCCCACGGCGGCCGACGGCATCGTCGCGGGAGATGCGCCGGAACACCCAGCCCTGCTCGATGCCGGCCCGGTCCAGCCAGGCGCGCACGGCGCTGACCGGGCAGTGCGCCGAGTGGGGATTGGCGGCGACGTTGCCCCTGGCGTGCTCACGCTTTCTCATGGTCTCCGAAATAACAGTGCGGCCCGGCTAGCCTGGACGACTTTCACCGCGGCGGGACCGAGTTACGCGGCACTTGACCGGGCAGCGTTGGCACCGGCACCGGCGCCGGGGCGCCGGGGGCGCCCTGCAGGATCACGCCACCGCCTTGGTAGGCGCGGTTCGCCTCCGGCGTGAAAGGGCCGTGGTCGAGCGGGGTCTCCGCCGAAGGGTGAAGCTGGACATGCGGGTGGGCAGTGCGAGTGTGCCGGGGAGCAGGCTGGGCAACCGCCGGGGCAGCGAGGGCCGCGGCGGCAACAAATGTGATGAGGGTTCGCATGGCGGATCTCCGGTCTGTTACCTTCGCTGATGTCCAAGACATGGGTCAGGTCACCATCCGCACGAAACTGCACGTTAAGAGGCCTGAGTAGCAAGCGAGCGGAAGACCACTGGAAGGGGCTGTCCGTCAAACCAACCGACACTGGTGACGAATTCGGAGTTGCCTGTTTGTTCGTGGGCAGGGCAGTCCATCCAGCCTGTGTCCATAGGGAAGTTTGGTCTGGAGAACGGCACGGAGGGCGGCCGGCCGGCAGGGTCCGCACATTCGCCACCAGTGTCCCAACCCCAAACGGACAATCGGTCGCTCGCGTCCTTTGTTGAACATTGCATCCAGCATGTCCGGACATGAACCGGCGCAGACATTCCGCCCTAAATCGGCGGATCACGACGGCTTACGCCCGAACACGAAATTCAAGGTCGTGTCGTTGGGGACCTGTCCGGCAACCGCTGAAGCCATGACGCTGTCGATGTAGGCGGATTGGATGGCTTTGCGCGTTGCTGGACGCGCGCCCGTCAGGGCTTGCCAGGCAGGGTGGTCGATATGGTCGTCCCAGAACGCGACCGCCTTGCCGAGTTCGACCGGTGAGGTGTCTGCCAGCTCGGTCCTGATGGCCACGACCTCGAACCCCGCTCCTTCAAGCAACGAGCGGCACTTGGCGGGCGTGTCCGCCACATCGGCGTAGCCCAGGTTGACGCCGTGCTGGGCAGCGACCTCCGCGATGGTCCCGGAAAGGCCGAACGGCTTGGCGGGAACGTCGAACGCAATGATCCCGCCCGGCTTGAGGAGACTGGACCAGCGGCGAAGGGCACGAGGAATATCCAACATGAGCACCAGCGCCGACGCGCACACCAGGCGGTCAAAGCTCGTGTGGGGGAGATCCAGCTGCTCGGCGTCGCCAAGGGCAAAGCTGATGTTTTGCAGTTCCGTCTCTGCGGCCTTCCTGTTCGCCTCGGCAAGCATCCCTTCCGAGACATCCACGCCGAGGACGCTTCCGGCAGGCCCGACCCGCTTGGCTGCCTCGAGAGCAAAGAGCCCCGTCCCCGTGGCGACGTCCAGAACGCGAAGCCCCAGCTCGAGGTCCGTCCCGGCGACAAGGATTGCCACGACGCGGTGATGAACCTCGGCTTGATCGTAGGTCGCGCCGCGCTGGTCGAAATGCGGCTTGGCGGAGTGCACCGGGCTGGCAGGTGCTGGCTGGTCGCTCATGCGGGTGCGAGTCCTTCCTTTGAGGAATGCGAGGGTCCTTCCGCTCGCTCCGTCGTTCCGGCGCCACGGTCAGGATTACCGATCAGTAGGTCAATCTCAACCGAAGGTCCGCTTCTCACCGGCGTTGGTGCATGGACCTGAGCACGGGCAGCAGGAGGTTTCGACCCGCAGGGTTCAGCGTCGGACGGAGACGGGCTTGGCGGTGCGGATCATGCG
>CAXTGN010000115.1:11182-11579 GCA_964243455.1 uncultured Acidobacteriaceae bacterium | reverse complement strand
GTAGTGACCCGCCTTGAACTCCTGGATGCCCTTGACGAGCTGATCGCGTGCCTTGAGCTTCGAACAGCCGGTTGCCCCCGTGAGGATCAGCAGGAGCGCGGCGCTCCCGGCGACTTTTGCGCTGCGTGCGCTTGCTTTCATCAGAAAACCTTCCTCTATGACGACGGAATCAGAGCAGCCGGTGGGGGCTTCGCCTTGCGACTACAACCTACAGGTCAGCTTGCCGCTTGATTGTAAAGGCAGATGGCAAGAAACAGCTAGAGGGTGCTTGGCCTATGTGCGAGAAACTGCGAGTGTTCGCACAGGAGATCGAGGAAACCTCGCATCTGAAGGGAGAAGGCGTAATCGAAACGACAACAGGAACGGATGGAATCGGCATGGCGGACAAGTGGACGGC
>CAXTGN010000115.1:9273-11172 GCA_964243455.1 uncultured Acidobacteriaceae bacterium | reverse complement strand
GGAACTGTTCGTCTTCGGTACAGGTGAGTTTGCCGCAAGTGGCATCCGAAGGCAACAGGCAAGCGAGACATCTGTGCTGGAGACGCAAGCGGGTTATCCGCGATGGAGACGAAAGATGAGCGGAAAGTGGACAGCGGCGCAAATGTCCTCGCAGATCGGGAAGACCATTCTTGTTACGGGAGCAAACAGCGGCATCGGTTACGGAGCCGCGCTGGAGTTCGCACGGCACGGTGCTCACGTCCTCCTGGGTTGCCGGAACCTCGCCAAAGGCAAGGAAGCGTTGACTCGGATACAAAGCGAGGTGCCTGACGCGAAAGCAGATGTAGTCGAGCTGGACGTCGCCTCACTCGCCTCCGTTCGGTCTTTTGCAAGGGAGTTTCTCGCCCGCTACGGTATCCTCGACGTGCTCGTTAACAACGCCGGCGTGATGGCTCTGCCCCAGCGCGAATTGATCGCGGAAGGTTTCGAGCGGCAGTTCGCGACCAATCACCTGGGCCATTTCGCCCTGACCGGCTTACTCCTGCCTGCTCTGCGAACAGCTCCGGCGGCCCGTGTCGTCACCGTGGCATCGCTGGCGCATCGCAACGGCAAGATCGAGTGGGACAACCTGCAGGGGGAGCGCTCTTACGAGGGATGGGATGCCTATAATCGCTCCAAGCTCGCCAACATCCTGTTCGCCAGGGAACTTAACCGCCGCGCCGGCCTCGCAGGGCTTTCGCTGATCAGCCTTCCCGTACACCCTGGCATCGCCCGAACCAGTATCTTCGAGAACGGGCCGGGAATCTCATCTTTGAAGGCACGCGTCGTAAGTCTCCTCGCTCCGCTGTTGATGCAGGATGACGCTATGGGAGCGCTGCCGACAGAGTACGCGGCCACCGCGGCCGGCGTTCAGGGCGGAGACTATATCGGGCCGGGTGGTTTCAAAGAATTCAAGGGATACCCGGCAGTAGTCCAACCGCGGCCGCAAGCTCTTGACCAGGCCACGGCAGAAAAACTGTGGGGGGTGAGTCAGGACCTGACCGGTGTCGCTTACCTGTAAGGTTACGAGATGACCTGCTCGCAATCCAGAGACGCTTCCGCTGATGCAGCGCGCCTCACTGTATTCCGAGCCGATTTGCGATCCCGAACGGAGCCCCTGTATTCAAGCATAGCCGCAGACACGCTATGTGCGGAGAGGGCAGACAGGTCGGCTTCTACGGCTTCGGGTGACAGGGGTTTGCTGATCAGGTACCCCTGCACACACTCACATCCCATCTCCGCCAAGCCAAGCAGATCCCGCTCCGTCTCCACACCTTCGGCAACAACCCGTTTGCCGAGAGAATGACCCAGGTGGATCACCGTCCGCACAAGCTCCTCGCGATCCGGATCCTCGTGCATATGGGAGACGAAGCTCCGGTCCACCTTCACCTCGTCAACAGGTAGGCTGAGCAGAAAACTCAACGAGGAATACCCCGTTCCAAAGTCATCGAGCGAGATGCGGATGCCATGTGCTCGTGCCATCTGCAACGTTTGCTTCACAATGCTTTCGTGGGTCAACAGGGCCGTTTCTGTGATCTCGAGCCGCAGCAGAGACGGTGGCAAACCCGTGCGCTCCAGAATGGACAGAAGGCATGGCATCAGGCCGGCATCTGCAAACTGGCGAGGGGATACGTTCACGCTAACAGAGAAGGATGTTCCCCAGGAGTTGTTCCAGGTAGCCATCTGGAGGCAGGCTTTCTCAAGCACCTGCGCACCCAAAGCGAGAATGAGCCCGCTGTCTTCCGCCACGCTGATGAACTCCACCGGAGGCACGTTTCCGAGCACCGGGTGCGACCACCTGGCCAGAGCTTCAAACCCGCAAATACCCGCCTTTTCAACGGAATAAATCGGCTGAAATGCGACCTGGATCGCGCAAGCCTC
>CAXTGN010000115.1:0-9263 GCA_964243455.1 uncultured Acidobacteriaceae bacterium | reverse complement strand
CTCGACGCACGAGCGGAGCTCTGCTTCCATTCGCCAGCGTCCGCTCATCTCCGCGCGAAGTGCCGCATCGAAAACCTGTACCCGGTCACGGCCGAGTTGCTTCGCGCGATACATGGCGTGGTCCGCCGTGCGAAGCAGGCCGTCCGCGTTTTCTTCGGGTCCAGCGATGACCACGCCGATACTTGCCGTGCAGCGCAGTTCGTGAGATCCAAGATGAAACGGCAAGTGCAACGCGTCTAAAAGTGCATTCGCTGCTGCTTGCGCCTCGAGGGCATTGGGGGCGCTCGTGAGAACGACAAACTCGTCGCCGCCTAGGCGACAAACGGTCGAACCCAGGGCCGATGCCTCGCTGAGCCGCCGGCCCACATCGATGAGCAGTCGATCTCCCAGGGCATGACCAAGGCTGTCATTGATCTGCTTGAAACGATCAAGGTCGGCAAACAGCAGAACAACTTGCTCGCGGTCCGCCGCTGTCAGTCGATCCGCAAGGCGCCTGCGCAATTGAAGGCGATTGCCCAGGCCCGTCAGGGGGTCCCGTAGCACTGTTTCCTCAAGCCGACTGTGTGCCTGGTGCCAGAGCCGCTCCCGGGCATTGGTTCTGAAGGCGAACAGCGAGAACGCTCCAGCGACGAAGAAGCCTCCAACCAAGGGCTCTCGTGTGGCAAGAAGCGCGGCGACACCGATCGACAGGAACGTCATAGCGGCAACGCTGAGGCCCTGCATCGTTCCAACCGCCTTGACCAGGCGGCTCGACTGCCGGCCTTCATGATGCGAAGACGAAGCATCCCTTAGCGTAAGAACGACAAACAGCGTGATCGGTGCTGTCCAAACGAGATCAACCGTCGACCCTGGTTGCCACCCGTGCCGGTACAACAACTCACCCATACTTTCCAGGCTGGCGTACGCGAGCAAAAAGGACGCCAGGTGTAGAAAGAACCGGCGTTCCCTCGCAAGGGTGCAGGCCGGCAGTCGTAGCAGACAACAAAGTACCAGTGCGCCGTTCTGGATGGAGTAGGACTTGGTCACTGCAAGGCGTCCGGATGGCAGAAACACGAGCAGGTAAAGAACAGCGAAGAAGAGGATCGCTTGCAAGCGATCCATCCAGGCTATGCGGTCGGCTTCATGCGACGTGGTCGTAATGGCCAGCAACAAGGGAAGACCAAACAGCACCCAAAGTGCATCGTCTGGTCGCACCGTCCAGCGGGGCGCTGGAAGGTACATAAATGTCAGGAAGAGTCCCTGCGCCAAAGCCCAAATGCCGAACGCAGATGCTACGGCATACCAGCACCGCCGGCCCACCCTGTTCGGATTCGATGTGCCCTGGTGGAGGCTGACAAACACCGCAAACAAAGGGAAACACAGCTGAATGACATTGGACAGCAGAACTGGCCGGGGAAGAAGGAAAACCACAAGCGCATGCAGCACCTGTAGACCGAGCGCCAAGCCCAGTAGCGGCTTCGCGAAGGTCTTTCTGCTTCTCCATGGGTCACGAACTTCGTTATGCATTGGGTCGCCGTACTGCCAGGAACAGTTACAGTGTGGCCGACTTTACACAAAGCAGGGATGGAACAAAAGACGCAGCCGCATGTCCGATTTGGGGGAATCCACGGCCCGCAGTTGCGGAAAAAAGCTACAGCCAGCTTCGCTGCCACAGCTAGCGGGTTAGAGGGCCGCCGGCGTTGCCTTTTTTGGGGCACTCCGCCTGACTCCGCCCTTTTCCACCCCTTGTGTCTCGGGTCTTGCGTTTCCCGCACCGGCCGCAGCAACGGAAAGGCGCGAGAGCTTGGCGGCGTGCGTCTCCAGCAACTTCTCTAACTGTTTGATCAGTTGAGCCGTCTGCATGGGTTTCACCAGCATCTTGTCAGCGCCCATGTCCTGCCAGTCGTCGTCCGCGACAGGAAAGGCGGTCAGCAAGGCTACGGCAGGATGGTAGGGGGCGGTACGAGCCGCTTGGATGACCTCACGGCCGGATGCGTCGGACTCCATCCGCATGTCCGTAATCACCATCTGATACTCGTTCTTTTTGATGCGCAGCTTGCCTTCCCGGGCAGAGGTTGCGGTGTCGACGTCAAAGCCCGAGATCTCGAGAACGGCCTTCATCGTAAGCAGAACAGGGACTTCATCGTCGACGAGCAGAACACGGCGCTTGGGCAAGATGCCTCCTGAAATTTGGCTGCGGCACGGCACGACGTTAAGGCGTGTGCACAAGTGGCGCAGCGTTCGCCCTATGTTCGCAGTTCGTGAGGGAGCCGTGCAAGCGGCAGCCGAAGGATGCGCCTGGCGAGTGCATCGATTGAATCGACTGCGCCGCCTCAAAGCAGGATGCTATACTCGCGTGTGCCGTGCCTCGCTGTAGCGGAATCTCCGAGGCAGAAACATCATCGAAGTACCATTGGCCCCGGACGGGCCAAGGAGGCAATCTATCCCACCGTTTAACGACAAGCGTTCGCAGAAGTCTTTTATTCGTACCAATGACCGTATCCGTGCCCGCGAAGTGCGCGTCATTGATGAAACGGGCGCTCAACTCGGCGTCATGGCACCTTTTGAGGCGCTCCGGATCGCACGCGAGCGATCGCTGGACCTGGTGGAGATCTCGCCCAACGCCGTTCCGCCCGTTTGCAAGATCCAGGATTATGGCAAGTTCCTCTACGAGAAGGACAAGAGTGAGCGTGCCGCACGCAAGACACAGAAGGTCATTGTCATCAAGGAAGTGAAGTTCTCCGTCACGGTGGATGAGCACGACTACCAGACAAAGAAGAACCAGGCAGTCCGCTTCCTTCAAGAGGGTGACAAGGTCAAAGCGAGTCTCCGCTTCAAAGGCCGCCAGATGGCGCATCGGGACCTTGGCTACAAGATCATCAATCGTCTGATCATGGACATGGGCGAAGCCGGAATCGTAGAGTTCATGCCACGGATGGAAGGCACCACTCTGCATGCCATTCTCGCTCCCAGCAAAAAGGCCATTCCCGTCCAGCCGAAGGCGCCGAAACCTGTGCCGCAGGTCGAATCCGCACCCATGGCCGTAGCGCCGGGTGCGTAACGCCTCCTCTGCTATACTGGCTCCTGCTGTCGAATTGCAGTTCTGCCAGTAGGATATCCATGCCAAAGATGAAGACCCACACGGGCGCGGCAAAGCGCTTCAAGAAGACGGCCTCCGGCAAGTTCAAGCGCGGCCAGTCCAAGATGCGCCACATCCTGACCTCAAAGGACTCGAAGACCAAGAGCAAGCTCGGCAAGATCGTGCTTGTTTCCGTCGCCGACACCCCCAAGGTCGCCCGCATGCTTCCGTACGCATAACCGCGGAAGCCTCCAGAGTTCTTAGGATCGAGCCGTTTCGTGTAGCTGGCAACAGCACCGGACGAAGGGCCAGAAGGCGTTGAGGCCCCTGGGTCGGCATGCAGCCAGCCCACCGAGATCCCAGGCAGTACGCGTGTGAAAAGGCCACCCTTGCCTCCAGCCGCGATCCCCTTACCGGGACCAAACACAACGCAAAAAGGAGATCACCATGCCCCGTGTGAAACGGAGTACGAAACGCAGCGATCGCCGCAAAAAGATCCTCAAGCGCGCGAGTGGCTACTTCCTCACAAAATCCAAGCTCTACCAGGCCGCCCAGGAAGCCGTCGAACGCGGCCTCAAGTTCGCCTACATCGGACGTAAGCAGAAGAAGCGTCAATACCGCTCTCTGTGGATCGTCCGCATCAACGCGGCCGCTCAACTCCATGGTCTGCGGTACTCCACCTTCATCAGCGGCCTGAAAAAGGCGGGCGTCGGCCTCGATCGCAAGATCCTCGCTGATATCGCCGTGAACGACGCCGCTGGCTTTGCCGTGCTCGCCGAGCAGGCCAAAGCCGCCCACGCCGCCACAACGCAGCAGGCCGCCTAGACCAGACGCAGGGCAAAGGGGCGCGGCTCAGGCTGCGCCCCTTTTTCACTTCTCCGCGACCATCACTCAGCGATCAGCACTCGAACCCCGCCCTTGCGGAACGCCTGCAACGACTCCTGCGAAATCCCGTTATCGGTGATCAGCACATCGATCTCGGTCACAGCGCAGATCACGGCCGGGCTCGTCATGCCCACCTTGCTCGAGTCCGCCACCACGATCACCTGTTTCGCCCGCCGCGTCATCGCCCGGAACAGCAGCGCCTCATCGGCCTGAATCGTCGTCGCGCCATGCTCCGGATGGATCCCGCACACCCCCAGAAAAATCTTGTCGAGCAGGATGACGTTGATACTTTCCAACGCAATCGGCCCACTGAGCGAGAACGCCCCCGGCCACCGCATACATCCGCCCGTCAGCGTTGTCTCCAGCCCCTTTCCGGTGCTTAGCTCCATGCTGATGTTCACGGCGTTCGTGACAATGTGAAGGTCTGTTCGTAGGCGCAGGCTGCGTGCCAGCTGTGTCGTTGTCGTTCCCGCCGTCAAGCCGATCGTCTCGTTGTCGCTCACCAGGGCGGCTGCCGCGGTGGCAATGCGCTGCTTCTCCTCGGGAAACCGTTCTTCGCGCTCTTTGAACGACGCGTCAAAACGAAACGGCTCATACACCTGCCCGGCCAGCATCGCACCGCCATGCGTCCGGTGCACCAGACCCTGCTGCTCCAGCCGCGCTAGGTCGCGGCGGATGCTTGCCGGCGAGGTCGCAAACTGATCGGTCAGTTCTTCAACAGAAGTCTTCCCATGCTGCAGAAGAAGATGAAGGATCTCTTTGGCCCGTCGTTCGGTCTTGGACGCCATGGTTGCTGTTCACACAAAGGGTGCTGCGTTTAGCCAATCTATCCTACGTATCGGATCGTCGGCATGGGGCACGCACGAAGCATCGCCTAACGAATGGCGACGGCCTGGGCAGCGTTCACCAGCGCGCGAACATCCTCGGCCAGGATGTAGCTGCGTGCATACTCGTCCACGCCGGCCTCACCCAGGTGCACCTCGGAGGTCCGGTAGCGCATGGGGCTTTCCTTGACCCGCCGCATCGACGAATGGAACTGCGACACGCCCGTCCTTTGTGCCAGCTCTGCAATGTTCGTTGGGCGTACGCCGCCACCCGCCATCACGGCAATCCGGCCTCCGGCCAGGCGAGATAGCGCCTGCAAGCGGTCACGGCCGAGCGGTGCATTCTGTCTGCCTCCTGAGGTCAGCACGCGGGTCGCCCCGCAACGAATCGCATCTTCCAGAGCGCCTTCCAGATCGCGTGCCATGTCGAAGGCCCGGTGGAAGGTGGTCTGCATGGGACGGGCACACTCGACGAGTGCCTTTGTCCGCTCCACGTCGATATCCCCGTCAGCTGTCAGCAGGCCAAGCACCACACCCTGAACGCCCTCCTGTGCCGCCACGGCGATATCCTCTCGCATGATCGCAAACTCCGCATCGCTGTACAGAAAGTCTCCCGAGCGCGGCCGGATCAGCACGTAAAGTTCGATCGAGACTCTCGCACGCACTGCCCGGATCAACCCAAGGCTTGGCGTCTAGCCACCTTCACGAAGCGCACTGCAAAGCTCAATACGGTGCGCGCCACCCTGGGCGGCGGCAACGGCCGACTCCATCGAGTCAACCGAGATTTCAATGACGTTCATTCATCGTTTCCAGGATCTGACGTTGAGCCGGGAAAGGGAACTCAGCGGCTCAACGTGTGTGGCTCCATACGGAGGGGCACTAGAAGCGGTAGTTTGCGGAGAACTGAAGACGGCGTTCCGTCGATCGTGCGCCCTGCGTAGAAACGTTGCCGAAGTTGGTGTCTTGTATGCCGGTGTCAGGGTTCCCGTAGCTCACGATGTTGAAGGTGTTGAAGGCGTCGAAACGGAACCCCAGGCTCTCCTCGCGGAAGGTATGGAACTCCTTGAAGGCAGACATATCGACGTTGAGGTACCCGGGACCCCGGAGGTTGCCGTTGGTCGCCGTACCGAAGGTACCCGGTGTCGCAATTCCAAACGCACACACGCCGTTATCTGTAGCCAGATGGGTAACGGGATCTAAGCCGCAGGGAGTGGCCGAGGGATCGGTGCCGAACCAGTTGTCCAGGCTCCGGTTCACAACCTTCAGGCTGCGGTATTGGTTGGGTCGATTTTGCCCGTAGGAACTGGTTGCGCCCGTGCCGCTTGATCCACCGGTAGCTGTTTGAGCAAAGCCGCTATATGCGACCGCAGCCACGGAGACCCTCCATCCGGCAACCAACTCGTCAACCAGATGATTGACGTTCGACAGGTACTGCTGACCGTGCCCTACAGGCAGCAAATACACGCCCGTTCCGCTGAAGTTATGGTGAACGTCGTAGCCGGCCGGACCCCAGTCCGCCGCACTGTTGTAGTAGTTCTGGAAGGCACCGGAGAAGCCCGATACGTTCAAGCCATAGTTCCCCAGGCTGTTCGTTAGTGCCTTGGAATAGGTGTAATTGGCTGTGAACTCTAGCCCATGGTTGAGCCGCTGCCGCAGCACAGCCTGCAGCGCGTTGTAGCTCATGGCCGCACGCGATTCGGTAATGAGCAGTGAATTCTGGCCGATGCTGACCGACGGGTCGATCGCGTTCACACCAATGTATTGGTTGTTGTAGAACGGAGCGGATGTGGGGTCGTTGGCCACGCGCCACTGGTTCACGTTGCCGTAATCCTCAATGTGTTGACCCTGCTCACCCAAGTAGCCAACCTGCAGGGAGAGCGTGCGTGTGAGTGCGGTCTCCGTCGTCAGGTTCCACTCCTGCACGTAAGCCGGCTGGATGTTCTGCGGGTATACGTTGAAGGTTCCGCCATACTGCGTGCTGCCGCCGGTGAACCCCTGCTCTGCCGTACGGGGTGCGCCGCCACTGGTGGCCGTGGGCTGAGCGGCCGTAACGTTGACCGCCTGGATGAAGGGGGTGATGGACGTGAGCCGCTGGTTGGACGAGTTGCCCTCATAGAAGCTGGTCGCGCCGTAGCCGCCACGAACCACAAAGCGACTCGTCGCCTGGTAGGCAAAGCCCAGTCGGGGCATGATCTGCCGATAGTTCGGTTGGTAGCAGGCCCGATTACTGCACACACCCGAACCCGCTGGTGCGCCCGTGGGCACATGATCTGCATAGATCACCTGGCCGGTCGTCAGGTCGATGTTGCCGGTCTTGTTGTTGACCTCGATCCATGGCTGGTCAAACTCGTAGCGAACGCCATAGTTCAGGGTCAGGTGCTCTGTCGCTTTAAAGTCGTCCGCGGCGAACCCGGCGGCGCGCCACTGGCGCTGCCCAACGTTCACGCTGCCCAGGGTCACCTGCGCTTGGTCGACCCGGTCCAGAAGAAAGTCGGCCCCACCGAACGACGTCTGGATGCCAGCGGCCGAATTCGGATCGCTCGTGAACGTTCCGTTATAGACGAGACTTCCAAGAAAGCCGTCATTGTTGCTGGTGGGATAGTTGTTCTGGTAGCGCAGCGCCTGCACGCCGAAGCTGAAGGTGTGTTTGCCACGTTGCCACGTCAGGTTATCGATGTAGCTGTAGGTGTTGTCGGTCAGGCCCCCGAACTGCGCAGGCGTTCCGACGCCACCGCCACCGGCAATGTTCTGATAGCTGAAGCCCTCGTACGACTGATTGGGGAAGCTGATACCCACCACGGCATTCCCGTTTGTGCCGAACTGCCCCGTCAAGTCTTGCGGTAGGCCCTCATCCCAGACGGTCCGAGTGAATCCCACGCGGGCTGAATTGACAACCGACGGTGAGAAGATGTGAACCCAGTTCACGCCAAAAACCTTCGTGGGGAAGATATTGACTGAAGGGAACGTGATGTTCAGAAGGGCAGTGTTGCCATCGTAGGCCGTGGACATGGAGTAGAACCCGGTCACTTTGTCGCGAGCTCCCGGATCGTACTCAATCTTCACGTCGCCCTGGTTGTTGGCGTGGAACGTGCGCGAGGCACCCTGGTAATCATTGGCCGTAATGCCGTCAGTGGGCGTCGCATTGGGCACCGGGTACAGCTCAGGGTGCGCAAACAGATACTTCGCCACGGGATTGATGATCGGAATGCCCTGGTCGTTCGCATAGGGCTTGAACCCGTTCTCGGAATCGTACAGCTGGATCGGATTGGCAGACTTCAGCAGGGCAGAGAAGTCGCCGCCGCGCATCGCTTCGGTGAGCACGCTTGTGGACGTGGTGCCGCCCCGGTGATAGCGCGATCCAAGATAATCGACGAAGAAGAAGAGCTTGTTCCGCTTTATCGGGCCGCCAAACGTCCCCCCAAACTGCACCTGGGAAAAGGGGTTGATCGGCGTCACGGGGTCGGTCTGCTTGTTGTTATAAGAGTTCGCGTTCACCCGGTAGTCCTGCAGATAGCCGTAGGCCGAGCCGTGGAACGCGTTCGTGCCGCTCTTCAAAACAGCCACAACTCCGCCGCCGTTCACGTTGCCATAGTCGGCCGGCGAGTTCGCCGTGAGAACCTTGACCTCCTGCAGCGACTCCGGGGCGGGGCTATAGGAGATCAGGTTGTTGAACGTCTCGTTGATATCAATGCCGTCCAGCGTGTAGTTATTTGCCTGGGCGCGGTTGCCGTTCACGTTGACCGAGTCGGTGTAGTACGTGCTGCGTTCCGTGCTGGTGGTGCCAGAGGTGCCCGCGGTGCTAACGGCTCCCGGTACATACAGCGTGAGCGCCGAGAAATCCAGGCCGTTCAGTGGAAAGTTCTGGATGGTGTTCGCAGTAAACGTCCCGCTCAGTGTCGGGTCGCTGGTGTTCAGGATGGGCGCCGCGGCGGAGACATCGACGGTCTCAGTCCCTCCACCCGGGGTCAATTTCACATTGAACGTCGGTGTCTGCAGAGCTTCCAGTTGGAACGGCGGCACATTCTGCGTGCCGAAGCCCGCAGCCTGAATCGAGACCTGGTAACGTCCGATCGGAAGAAACGAGACGCGGTATAGGCCCGCACTATCCGTGGTGGCCGTTGAGTCCACGCCGGTGTCGACATTACGGACAACCACCTTGGCCCCGGGAATAACGGCTCCGCTCGGGTCCGTAACGTTACCCGTCACTGCGCCCGTGACCGTTTGCGCCAACGCCGTGGAGCCGCAAAGTATGGCGGCTGCGGATGTGCCCAGAAGCTTCCTGAAGTTCGACCTCATGTGACCTCGCTTGTCCGGACCGTGCTGCTAAGGGGCTGCTCTGCCATCCCGCTTGCAATAAGCCTGTCCGAATCACCTCCGGTACGTGGTTGCAGGTCTGGCTCGCACCCGACGCGTAGAAAAGCACATGGGGAACAAGCTCCTTCTTCCAGCCCGGTGCGTTCACCTTAAGCCCTGCTGGAAATGCCGTCCAGAGAAAA
>CAXTGN010000114.1:0-11581 GCA_964243455.1 uncultured Acidobacteriaceae bacterium | reverse complement strand
AAGGCGGGCACAGCCCACCATGCCCGTTTTGTCCGCGGATGTTTTATTTTGTCGCCTTTTGGAAAATCCGGTGATGCCATGGGTGTTTCTGCTTTTAGTCCTTGTCTGCTTCGAGGTAATAAACGACTCATGCCATTGAAATTAGGTGGCGGACCAGGCCGACGTCAAACCCGAATCCGGAGCAACGACAATTCCCAACCAAGGCCGCGGCCTGCCCCACGGCGGAAACGCTGACGCGCCGACACAGGCCACCGCCGTCGATCTGCTCGCACCCCGCTTGCTTGCGCCCCGCTTGCTTGCGCCCCGCCTGCTTGCGCTGGTCCGGACGATCCGCGGACAAATCCTCCTGGCCTTTCTCGTCATGACGGTGCTGGCAGGCGTCATCGACCTCGATGCATCATATCGCATTGAGCGTGGCGGTGCCCTCGTCACCGAAACCTATGACGGCTCCCTGATGGCGATCAACTATGCCCGGGCCGCGGCGGCGGACTTCGCCCTGATGCAGGTCGCCGGGCTGCGCCTCACCCAAGTGACAGACCGGACGCCGCAGTCCCTGCTGGAGGGTCAGCTTGCGGAGCTGATGCAGTCTCTGGTCGAGGACCTCGAGATTGCAAGCGACCGGTCGCAGTCACCCCGGAGCAAGCAGGCCGCCGCGCGGGCGGAGGCCGCCGTTGAAGACTGGGACCAGGCGCGACGCCGGGCCGGAGCCGCGGTGGCCGCGATGCCGGACCCGCTCGCAAGCCACGTCCAGGCGGCCAATCTCCAGATCGAACTGCTGGTCAACTACACCGCCGGCGACGGCTTCAGTTATCGGCAGCGCGCCCGGGCGGCGGTGTCGGAGGACTGGTGGCTGAACGCCGGCGTCATCGCGGCCGCCCTGCTGGTGTCCATCCTGGTAACATGGCTGCTGGCCCGGCACATAGTCCGGCAGGTCGCCGCCGCCTCGAACGTCGCCGGCCTGATCGCCCAGGGCCAGCTCGATGGACCCATGCCGCAGGGCGGGGCCGACGAGCTCGGCGCCCTGCTGCAGTCACTTGCGGTCATGCGCGGCAACCTGCGCTCGCTGGTGCAGCGAGAGGTGGCGCAGCGGCAATCCGCCCAAGGGCGGCTGCTCGACGCCATGGAAAGCTTGCACGAGGGCATCGTCGTCGTGGACTGCGAGCGGCGGGTGGTGCTGGCCAACACTCAGGCGCTGGCGGCGCTTGGCTGCAGTGATGCGGCCGCACAGGCCGTCACCGGCATGGAGTGGTCGGCGCTGGCGGTTCACCTGCCCCGGCCCGAGGTCCAGGGCGAGGTGGCGATGGCGGATGGACGCTGGCTCAACATCAGCCGCAGCCCAACGCGCGAGGGCGGGTTCGTTGCGGTGATAGGCGACATCAGCGCCAGCAAGGAGCAGGGCGCGCACCTGGAGGCCACCAACGCCCAGCTCGACACCGCGTTGGCCAGCATGTCGCAGGGGCTATGCCTGTTTAACGCCGAGGGCCGGCTGGCGGTGGTCAACGCCCGCTACTCCGAGCTGTTCCACCTGCCGCCCGGATGCGTCCGCCCCGGCCTCACCCTGCTCGACTTGATCGCCCTGCGCGTCAAGCACGGCAACCACGCCAAGTCGTCCGTCGAAATCCTCGCCGTGGAAGAGATGACTGCGGTCGAGGGCCGAAAGCCGGCCTCGTTCAGCCTGCAGCTGACTGACGGCCGGATCCTGGCGGCGCTGCTGCGGCCGGCGCCGGAGCAGGGCTGGGCCATCACCTATGAGGACGTGACCGAGCGCCGGCAGGCTGAAGAAAAAGTGGTGTACATGGCACGCCACGATGCGCTCACCTGCCTGCCCAACCGCACCCTGTTCGCCGAGCGTCTGCAACATGCGCTTGGCGAGAACGACCGCGCTGCCGGGATGGCCGTGCTGTGCCTCGACCTCGACCGCTTCAAGGCCGTGAACGACCTGCTCGGCCATGCCGCCGGCGACATGCTGCTGCAGTTGGTGGCGGAGCGCCTGCAACGCTGCGTCCGCGCCGGTGATATGGTGTCCAGGATGGGCGGCGACGAGTTCACCATCATCCAGGCCGGCCCCTACTCCGCCGAGGCGGCGACCACACTGGCGCGGCGCGTCGTCGAGGTGACGAACGAGGTCTATGACCTCGACGGGCGGCGCGCCACGGTCGGGGTCAGCATCGGCATCGCCGTCGCGCCAGGGGACGGCATCCTACCCGAAGTCCTGCTCCGCAACGCCGACACGGCCCTATACCGCGCCAAAGCGGAGGGCCGGGGAACCTGGCGCTTCTTTGACCCTGGGATGGACGCCAGCATCCGGGCTAGGCACGCGATGGGATGCGCCTTGCGTGAAGCGCTGGGCAACGAGGAGTTCGGGATACGCTACCAGCCGATCTATGACCTGCGATGCGACCGCGTGTGCGGCTTCGAGGCCCTGCTGCGCTGGAGCAGCCCAACCCTGGGGGAGGTGCCCCCGGCCGAGTTCGTCCCCGTCGCCGAGGAGCTTGGCCTGATGGACGCCATCGGGGGGTGGGTCCTGCGCCAGGCTTGCCTGGAAGCGGCGAGGTGGCCCGACCCCCTTGGCGTGTCGGTGAACGTGTCGCCGGCGCAGTTCGCGGCGGGGCACCTCGTGTCCAACGTGTCGGAGGCGCTGCAACTTGCCGGCCTGCCAGCCCGGCGCCTAGTCCTGGAGGTCACCGAAGCAGTCCTCCTGGCGCACGGGACGTCCAACCTTGCGATCGTTCGATCTCTGCGCGACCTGGGCGTCCGCGCCAGCTTGGACGATTTCGGCATGGGCTACTCGTCCCTAAGCGGCCTCACCGCGTTCCCGATCGATCAGATCAAGATCGACCGGAGCTTCATCCGTGGCTTGGGGGATGCCGGCACCGTCGTTGTGGTACGGGCCATCATGAGCCTCGCCGCGAGCCTGTCGATGCGCGTCGTCGCCGAGGGTGTCGAGACGCGGTCGCAGCTTCAATGGCTGCGTGAGGAGGGCTGCGACCACATGCAGGGACACCTGCTCTCTAGGCCGCTGTCGCCGTCAAACGTGCCGGCGCTGTTCGATCTGCGGATCAGCGCTCTGGAGTTGCCAGATTTGGCCTAACCGAGCGTGGTGCATGGATCAGGGGACCATGCAGAGTTCTGGGGGGCTGAGGCGATTGGGTTAGGGTTCGGGCTCACGGGGCGAGGGTGAGCTGTGTCGAAGCTGGTATGGCGGGTGAAGCTGGTGGCGGAACGGCAGCCTGGCGTGAGCACCGAGACTGAGCTCGCCTGCATCGAGCGTGACCCGCAGGCCGGCTTGGCTGATCTCGGGCTCAGTCTCGCCGAGGCGAAGCACTTCACGGCGGCGCTGCAGGCCGAGATCGTGCCGGCGCAGGTGGCCGCCTTCGGCGAGTGCCCTCGCGCGTGCCTGGCGTGCGGGCGCAGGCTGGCGAGCAAGGGATACAGCCAGGTGCGGTTCCGCTCCTTGTTCGGCGACGTGCCTGTGCGGGTCCGGCGCTTGCTGGCCTGCCCGTGTCAGGGCGAGGCGAAGAGCATCGCCGTGCTCGACTTCGGCAAGGGCGCCGCGGTTGCTCCCGAGCTCGCCTGTGTCACGGCCCGGTATGCCGCGCTCGCGCCGTTCGGCAAGGTTGCCGCCCTCCTGTCCGATCTGCTGCCGGTCAGCGGGACGCAGCACGCCAGCACGGTGCGGAGCAGGACGCTGCGGGTCGGCGCGGACGTCGTGCAGGCGAACGTCGCCGAGACCGCGAAGCAGCCAACAGCATCGGGGACCGGCGGTCCGGTCGTGGTCGGGCTCGATGGCGGCTATGTGCGCAGCCGGCACCGGGGCGAGGGGCGCCGCTTCGAGGTGATTGCGGGCAAGGTCATCACCGCCGGTGGCGCCCAGCACCGCTTCGCGTTCACGCGCACGGGCCCGATCGCCACGACGACTGAGGTGTTCCGGCAAGCGCTCGCCGCGGCGGGCGTGGGTGCGGACACGCCCGCGACGGTGCTGTGCGACGGCGACGCCGGCCTCTGGCGGTTGCAGCGCGAGGTCTTGCCGAACGCCGCGCCGGTGCTGGACTGGTGGCACGCCGCCGTGCTCTTCGAGCACGCGCTGCAGGCGGCCCGCGGTCTCGGTGCGGGCACGGCCGACGCGCGCCTGTCCGGCATGGCGGTCCGGGGCCTGGAGCGGGCGAAGTGGCGCCTGTGGCATGGGCGGTGGCCGGGGTGCCGGCGCAGGCTTGCCGCCCTGTGCCGCTGGACGGAGCGCCGCACCGTGCGCGAGGTGACCGGCATCGACAAACTGCGCCGGCACGCGGGCGACCTGCTGGGCTACCTCGAGCGCAACGAGGCGGCGCTGGTCCACTACGACGCCCGCAGGCGACGCCGCGAGTCGATCGCGACCTCGTTCGTGGAGAGCGCGGTGGACGAGATCATCGCCTGGCGCATGGCCAAGGCGCAGCAGATGCGCTGGAGCCGGGCCACGGTGCAGCCCTTCCTCGACGTGCGCACCGCCGTGCTGAACGACACGCTCGAGGACGCCTTCCGCCGGCGCCACCCCGGCTTCCGCCCCGCCAACGACGATCAGCGACCAATAGCAAAGGCAGCCTGATCACTCCCCATAACTCTGCATGCTCTCTCAGGGCGGCGGTGCTGGACGGACGATTTGCTCACCCAGCACTCCAGCTCGCGGCGTAGCACCCCAGGTTTTTGACACTCCCACGGGTCCATGCAACAACGCCGTCCACGCTGCTGGCCGCGCTGACCTATGGAGCCGAGGAAGTCGGGCCGTGAAGCCGACGTTGCGACTGGCTTATCCAGCCACCGCCGGCGGCTTGCTAACAAATCCTAAATCTAACTGCTGTATGAGAACTTTAAAAACATCTCATTTTCTACGATGAAGGATGGAGCCAGCACGTCTGGATATCTCGGTTCACCGGCTTCCATCATCAAAGGCATCAGTATGGCATGGCACCCCGCCCACACGCTGACCAAGCTGTCCCTTCCCGGGGCAGTCCAAGTCATCGGGCTTGCGGCGGCCCTGCTCACCATGGGCGCGGCCCAGCAGGTGCACGCGACCAGCCTGGTTCAGAACGGCAGCTTCGAGACGCTGCAAACCCAAGCATCTGAGCAGTTCGGCTCTGGCTACAGCGGCGCTAGCACGGAGGTCACCGGTTGGAGCACCAGCGGCTACAACTTTGTATTCCTGCCCGGCAAGGCCGACACCACGGGGGCGACAGGCGCGTCTGGCAGCCTCACACTATGGGGACCCGGCGACGGTGCACCCAGCACTAATTTGCTAGGCCCAAGCCCTGACGGGGGCAACTACATCGCCGCGGACGGTGCCTACGAGGTCGGCGCCATCACCCAGACCATCATCGGCCTCAGCCCGGGGAGCCTCGCGGTCGTGTCATTCTACTGGGCTGGCGCGCAACAGGATAAGCCTAACTACGAAGCCGCAACGAGCGAGCAGTGGACCGTCGGCTTCGGCACCGACCCGACTCAGTCAACGGTGGTGGCACAGAACACCGGCGAGGGCTTCACTGGATGGATGCAGCAGACCTTCTCGTTCGTGGTCAAAAGCACGACGGTGACGCTGTCCTTCCTGGCCGTTGGCACCCCAAATGGCGAGCCGCCATTCTCGCTGCTTGACGGCGTAAGCCTGGTTCAGGTGTCGGAGCCGGCGACCTGGGCGGTCCTGCTGTCCGGCGTCGGCCTGGCTGGTCTGGCCTCCCGCCGCCGGGTCAGGCGCTAGAAGCCATCCCGCTTCGCCAAGGCTTTCGGATGCTGCCGACGCGGCGTTGTTGCATCGATAATTCATAGCATTATCAATGCTGCAGTATACGCGAGAAGCACGTCTTGGGCCCAAAATGGCTTAGATCGTTTCGAGTCAATCAGTTTTTCCGAGTTGTTGCGAGCTCTTATCAATTGGGCCTCGCCTACGCCGAAGGCTCTTGCTGAAATCGCTCAATAGCCTCTCGAGGTTCATCTGGTGATCCATGCAACAACGCCACGCCGTCCGCACCCCTGATCCATGCATCACGCTCAGTCCTTCTCCAATAATGTATGACCTTTAGTAAGGCGGCGCTGTTACTTCATAACGGCCTTTGACACGATATGCAGATATGAACGTCTAGTGGGCAATCTATTGCAACAGCATCGTGCGCCCGCGCTGGTGTCTAAGCGTTGTCGAGGTGCTCTGGAATGTCGGGTCATGTCACAAACTTCCAATCCTGATTTGGTTGCTGCCGGCGCATCCATTGTCGCAGTGACCGATCCCGCCACTTCTGCAAATAGTATCATTAATCTCGAATACCTGGCGGCAGGGTTCGCCGGACATCCCGTCGTACCTTCAAAGGCCCCGTGCTCTGCCGAGTTGGCCGCTTGATGGCAGGGATCTCAAGTGACAGTTTGCCAGCCTGTCAGCCGCGTCATTCGGGAATCTTCTTCTTACATCGCGCCTTCGCAGCCATGACAAGCCCCCGCAACGGCCAACTCGCCAGCAGCAGGACTGTGTTGCTGGCAGGGATACTTGCCCTTGGCGTTCTGGTCTGGCTGGGCTGGACCGGGACAGAGACGCGCAACGAGATGCGCGCAGCGGAGCACCAGGCGATGCGCGTGGCCGAGTTGCGCGGCACGCTCCCTTACCTGGACGAGTGGCTCACCATGTCGGCGAACATGGCAGCCTTGACTGGGGAGGCGCGCTGGGCATTCCGCTATGACGAGGCTAGCCCCACTCTTGCGGCGGCCATCGCCGAGGCTGTCGCACTCTCGACGCCTGAGGTCAGCGCAGCGTTGGCGCAGACCACCGAAGAGGCCCGTAACGGCCTGACCCAGATGGAACGGGCGGCGCTGGCGATGGCCGGCACGGGCGACCGCGACGGCGCCCGGTCGCTGCTGGACGGCCCGGAGTTCGCCTACCTCAAGGCGAGCTACGCATCGGGAATCGAGGCCTTGGGCCAGGACCTGATGACGCTCGCGGCAACCCGCGCCAGGACGCTGGGCGAACGTGCCTGGATCGAGGCAGCCGGGCTTGCGCTGGGCGCCGTGTTCCTCGTCGCGGCCAGCATTACGGCGCGGGGGCACTTGAGGCTGCGTGTGGCGCTCGCCTGCACCGCGGCGGCGGCGCGCACGGACGACCTGACCAACCTGCCCAACCGGCGGCACCTGCATGAGGTGCTGGAGAGAATGTTGGCGCGGGCCGGGCTGGACGGCAGCAGCGTGGCGGTGCTGCTGCTCAACCTCGACCGCTTCAAAACCGTCAACGACGTGCACGGCCATCCCGCCGGGGACCAACTGCTGCAGCTCGCGGCGGCCCGGCTTCGCACCGTGGCGCGCACCGGCGACTTCGTCGCCCGGCTGGGCGGGGATGAGTTCGCGGTGGCCGCCCTGCTCGATCTGCCGCGCCAGGCAGGCCGTGCGGGCGAGCTGGCTGCCCAGCTCGCACAGCGCATCGTTGCTACGCTGCAGGAGTCGTTCACGCTGTCCAGCGGAACCGTCGTGCAGGTCGGCATCAGCATCGGCCTGGCACTGACGCAGCAGGCGGCGGAAGATGTGGACACGCTGGTGCGCCGCGCTGACGTCGCGCTCTACCGGGCCAAGGCGGATGGACGGGGCCGCTACCGCTTTTACGAGCCAGTTATGGACGATGACATTCAGGCACGCGCCTTGTTGGAAAGCGAGCTGCGCGATGCGGTTGCGAACGGCGGCATCGTTCCGCACTTCCAGCCGCTGGTCGCGATAAGCAACGAGCGCGTGATTGGGTTCGAGTTGCTGGCGCGCTGGCAGCACCCAACGCGCGGCTTGGTGCCCCCCGCCGAGTTCATCCCGGTTGCCGAGCAGGTCGGCCTGATCGGTCCGATCACCGGCCAGTTGCTGCACCGGGCGTGCAGCGTCGCGGCGTCCTGGCCAGACGACATCTTCGTCGCCTGCAACGTGTCGCCGCTCCAGTTGCGCGACCAGAGCCTGCCCGGGATGGTCCGGGCTGCCCTGCAGGAGTCCGGGTTGGCGCCGCACCGTCTTGAGCTTGAGATCACGGAAAGCGCGCTGGTCGGAGACTTGGCCCTGGCGCGGGAGGTTCTGAACGAGGTGAGGTCCCTTGGCGTGCGACTGGCGCTCGATGATTTCGGCACGGGCTACTCGAGCCTGCACCACCTCAAGATGCTGCCATTCGACAAGGTGAAGATCGACGCCAGCTTCGTGGGCGCGATGACCCGGGACCTGGGAAGCCGCAAGATCGTCTCCGCCGTGGTCGGGCTGGGCCAGAGCCTGGAGCTGACGACCGTCGCGGAGGGCATCGAGGACCAGGAAACCGCGGCGATGCTGCGCGAGCTTGGCTGCGATGTGGGCCAGGGCTGGCTGTTTGGGCGGCCCCTTCCAACCAGCTTGGCCACCAAGCTGCTACATCGCTGCCGCGCGGAATGGCAACCCTGCAGCGGGCTGAACCACAGGGTAGGCAGCCCTGCATGACCAATCTGAGGTTATACCCGTCTCGGCCAAGTGGCCAGGCTCGGTTCGACAGAGAGCCTGTTTGGGCATATCACGCTTTAAATTGCATTCAGTTGCATGTCGGGGTTCGCTGGAGCGGCGGCTAAGCCCCAAGCGGATACATATTCAGCACTTAGCAAACTGCCGTCTGCCGGATCGGCGCTCCCCCAACCTGGTTTCGGATGATGCACTCTTTGTGCAAGCCGCTGAAATCCTCGACGCAAATATGCTCTCATAAGGAACGCCCGATTGACTGATATCCTGCCGTTAGCTGTTGTGCTCGAGACCGCTCGGCTGGCAGCCGTTCGTTCTTACGACCTCACGGTTCCTGGATTGCAAGCTACTCTAGACGAGATCGCCATCTCGTTAGCCAAGTCCTTTGATGCTGCATTCGCCCTCATTTCACTGGTAGATGCGAACACAGTGTGTGTCGCAGCGCAGATTGGCTTATCGACCGAGCCGGTCTCGCGGTTCGGCGCCTTCTGTCACCATGTCATAGAAGAGCCAAGCGGCTCGCTTGTCGTTCGTGACACCGCCCTTGACGCCCGGTTCCACATGTCCCCGCTGGTCCGTGGCGCACCAAGGATCCGATCATATGCTGGGATCGCACTGATTGACGCCCAAGGGTATGCGCTTGGAGCAGTCGGAGTTCTCCATACCAGCCCACTTGCCACCGTTGATCTTCCCGTTGATGACCTGATCCGTGCTTCTGCATGTGCCTTGGCTAGTCTTCAAGCAGGGCGAGCCAGGTCTGCTTCCAAAGCGGGTCCGGTCGCGAAGCATGCTGGAGTATCGGCCGAGCAGCCGGATGTTCAAACCACCGTGCTAAGCGCACCTGCACTTTGGATTGGCATACGGACGGAGGGATCTGGCCGCCTGCCCCGGAATTTAGGGCCTGGACGCATAATAAGGCGCGTTGCTGAGGATAGTCCGGCAAGTCGAGCGGGTCTCCGAGTTGGAGACGTGCTCCTCGACATCGATGGTCATGCCACACGAAGGAGGAATGACATCGAGGAGAGGTTTTCCAAGCACCGAGCCGGGGACGTTGTTCAGTTACGAGTGCTGCGGGGATGGAGACGGCATTCGTTCAGGGTAAGGCTCGATACCGTCCCATTAGAAAGGCGAGGCCAGGTTGATGGCGACGAGGCACGATGCCTGGGTCGGCTTGGTACTGCGCCCTTAATCCCACGACGTCCGTGACCAGAGGCCATTATTGAAGGATATTCCGCACGGCTTCACGACAAGAACGGTGTTTAGTGGAGAGCGTGAGACGGGAATTTGGCTGTATAAACATCGTCTCGAACACATGATACTGTCAGAACCGCCTGGACCGGTCGCAGCCATTAGGATTTGTCCAAAGCTTTATGAACGGTCGCAGAACGCTTCCTGTATTCGTCTGAATGCCCTACTCCTTTGCTGAGGAGGACAAACGTTATGGCTGCCATCTGGAGTTTGCGCGCCGGCAGCCGGTTCAGGCCATCGCGTGACGGTAGTTTGTCGTCTGCTGGTGCCGTAAGTTGGCTGACTGCCCTTGGCATGGCGGTCGCAGTTGGCATGGTGACGCTCGGCGCCATAGTGCTCCTCGATGCTCGCCGGGATGCTTGGGGGCAGTCGGAACAGGCCGCTGACAATCTCGCAATGGCGCTGGAACGGGATATCGCTCGCAATATCCAGGTTTACGACCTCTCCCTGCAGGGCGCCATCGAAGCACTGCGTCTGCCCGGCCTAGACGACATCAGCCCTGATCTGCGACAGGCGGCGGTCTTCGACCGTGCTGCGAATGCCGAGTACCTCGGCTCGCTACTGGTGCTGGATGCCGCGGGCACAGTGGTGGCCGACTCCACTGCCGTGCAGCCACATCCGCTGAACTTCGCTGATCGTGACTACTTCCAGGTCCACCAGGAACAGACCGATGCTGGGCTGTATGTCAGCCGTCCCTTCCACAGTCGCCTGCGCGGGGGCGATCCAAGCATGGCGATCAGCCGCCGCCGTCCCGACGTGGACGGCCAGTTTGCCGGCGTCGTTGTCGGCACGATGCGGCTGGCCTACTTCCAGAGCCTGTTCGAGCGGCTCAACCTGGGAACCGGCGGGGCGGTGCTCCTGCTGCGCACCGACGGCCAGGTGATCGCACGCCGGCCGCTCCGCGATGCCGACATCGGCCGGGACCTTAGCGCCACCGATGGGTTCCGCCAGTATAGCGCTGCCAGCTCCGGCCACTTCATCGGAACGTCAAGGCTTGATGGCATCCAGCGTGCCTACACCTTCCGCCACATCGGCAATCTGCCGCTGGTCCTGAGTGTGGCGATGTCCGTCGATGATCTCTACGCGGCATGGTGGCACAAAGCCTGGGGGATCGGGCTGATCCTTGCGGTGCTCTGCGTTGCCACGGTCGCCCTCTGCATCCTGTTCCGCCGGGAGCTGCTGCGCCGACTAGCCGCAGAGGCTGAACTGGTCGAGGCGGCCGCCAGGCTGTCGGTTATGGCGGCGACCGACGGGCTGACCGGCCTTGCGAACCGCCGTGCGTTCGATGCAGCGCTGGCCGGAGCGTGGCAGGCAGCCGCGGAGAACGGGACTCCGCTCGCCCTGCTCATGATCGATGCCGACCGCTTCAAGAGCTATAACGATCAGTATGGCCATCCATCGGGCGACGTGGTGCTGCAACGCATCGCCGATTGCATCCAGGCCAACACGCGGGGTCCCGGGGACTTCGGGGTTCGCTATGGCGGCGAGGAGTTCGCGGCGTTGTTGCCCGGCGCCGGCCTGCAGTCCGCCATCGGAATAGCCGAGCGGCTGCGGGGCACCATTGCAGAACTTAGCATTCCGCACGATGCCAGCCCGAACGGCCAGGTCACCGTCAGCATAGGCGTCGCGGTCGCGCACCCTCGGCGTGGGACGGGCGGCGAGCTTCTGTTACGGCAGGCGGACAACGCTCTGTATGAAGCCAAACGCGCCGGACGTGACAGGGTCTGCTCCGCCGGCCACCTTCTTGGCCCGGCTCTGGACGGCTTGGCCGTGGGAGGAGCCGGAAGCAGCGGCGCACAACCGCTCCGCCAGAACTAGGCTCTGTTAGGGCGTTGTCAGGTTGATGGTTGAGTTGTCGCCGAGGGCTGGCGACTGATCAGGT
>CAXTGN010000113.1:1922-11641 GCA_964243455.1 uncultured Acidobacteriaceae bacterium | reverse complement strand
GGCTCCTCGATAAATACCTCCATATCGGCGGGGCGGATGGTGGAGGCGACAGGGAGGAGGAACTCGTAGCGGGTGTGGGCGGCTGCGTCGGCAGGCGTCTGCAGGTCGAGGCCGTTGAAGGTGGTGCGCGCCGAGGCGGTGGCGATCAGGTCGCTCATAGCGAGCTCGTGCAGGGTGGGCAGGTTGGCGCGGATCTCTTTCGGGCGACTGCCGGGCAGAAGGGCGATCCAGGTCTTGTCGGGGTCCAGGCCGTGCTGCGCGGCGTACTGTTCCCGGCTGCTCGTTGGCAGCGGAAGTTCGGCCAGCGGATGGCCGACAAACTCGGCATCCACGCCGCGGTTGCGATAGAAGGTCCCCTCGAAGGGGAAGATGACGAGCATGCGGTCGACGCGCTCCTGCACCCAGCGGAGGCGGCCGCGCTTCCAGGCCCAGAGCTGTGGGCTGACGAACCAGACAATGGGCACGCCGGCGCGGTGCAGGTGTTTGGCGAGCCGGAAGTTGACGTCGGGGAAGTCGATCAGGACGGCGACATCGGGACGTTGTTTCCGGACCGAGCGAACCAGGCGCCGGTAGCTGGCGTAGATCTTTGGGACGTGGCGCAGGATCTCGGTGACGCCCATTACGGTGACGTCTTCGGCGCGGACGACGCGATGCTGGCCAGCCGCTTCCATGGCGCTGCCGCCGAGGCCGGTGAAGGTGGCTTCGGGCAGGTGCTGGCGGAGATTGGCGATCAGTTCCGCTCCGTAGGCATCGCCCGAGGCTTCGCCTGCGGCGAGGAAGAGGCGCGGATTGGACCGGAGGGCGGCCATGGATCCAGTGTAGCCGGGGGTCCCCCCTCCCCCTTTTTCGTGCAAGATCTTCAAA
The DNA here is from genome assembly GCA_964243455.1 of uncultured Acidobacteriaceae bacterium. Taxonomy (GTDB): domain Bacteria; phylum Acidobacteriota; class Terriglobia; order Terriglobales; family Acidobacteriaceae; genus Granulicella. Next base: position 10,777 of record CAXTGN010000113.1, on the reverse strand, counting down.
CCAGTGAAGTTAGGCCCTAATCAACCGAGGAAACCGTGTGGCGGATGGGCGTTGTTCCTCGGCGTGCAGATTTGCAGTGGTTTCAGAGTAGCCGAACGGGGTGTAATTGGACGCAAAGTGAGGTGAGATATGCCGGCTGAAGCCAGGCAGTTCCGAGCGGTGCTGGAGCGGGGCGATCGCGCGCTGGGGTGGACGGTGGCGCGTATTCCTTTTGACCCTCATGCGGCGTGGCCGAAGATGGTCAGGCAACGGGTGTGCGGTGTGATCGCCGGACCAGAGGGCCAGGCAAGCTTTCGAACCTCGTTGTTTCCCTTTCCGGGGGGCGGGAGTTATTTCCTGCTGGTGAACCGGGCGATGCAGCAGGGAGCTGGTGTGGGTCTTGGGACCGATGCCGAATTTCGACTGGAGGCTGATCTCGAAGCGCGGCCCGCGGAGCTGCCTGAGGAGCTCGACGCGTTGCTGGACGAGGCAGAGGGCCTGCGCGCCTGGTATGACGAACTGACCGAATACACGCGGCGCGAGCTCGGCAAGTGGATTGCGGGAGTCAAGGGTGCCGAGGCGCGGCTGCGACGGGCGGAGCAGGTGGCCGAACGCCTGCTGAACACGATGGAGGCCGAGGTGGAGCTGCCGCCCATGATCGAGCTGGCGTTTCGAGCGCGGCCCAAGGCTCGGCGTGGATGGGAGAGCATGACGCCGGCGCAGCGGCGGGGCGAGCTGATGGCGGTGTTTTACTACCAGTCCCCAGAGGCGCGGGAGAAGCGGCTGGCAAAGGTGCTGGACGCGGCGGAGCGGCGTGTTAGCGTGTTGTGATCGCTGCGGTTCCGTACCCGATCGAGGCCGAGGCTAGCCAGGCTGGCTGCCGGTTGTGCGACCCGCCTTCTGCTTCCGCTTGCCCTCGAGGTTCAGAGCCACCGCAGCGCGGATGAGGTCCTTCAAGGCCGTCAAATCGACAGTCTCGCCCTCGTGGATGTCGATGGCGCGCCGGACATTTCCGTCGAGGCTGGAGTTGAAGAGATCCGAAGGGTCGCTCAAGGCCGCTCCCCTGGCGAAGGTCAACTTCACGATGCTCTTGTAAGTTTCTCCGGTACAGACGATCCCGCCGTGAGACCAGACGGGAGTTCCTCGCCACTTCCACTCCTCGACGATCTCGGGGTCTGCCTCATGGATCAGGGCGCGTACTCTCGCCAGCATCTCGCCGCGCCAGTCCCCAAGTTCTGTGATCTTCTCGTTGATTGCATGCGTTGCCGATTGCACGGGACGTGTCTCCTTCTGTGCGGCTGAAAAATTGTCGCACTGAATGTGGTCGCGCTTGGCGCAGTCTGCAAGCTGTGCAAGAGAGGTTGCTTCCGTTCGATGTCGGCTGGGAGCGAAATCACGGGAACGGCGTTTCTCGTCACTCAGCTTTCAGACTGCATCAGCAAAGTTCTCATTGACATATATAACGAGATTCTTATATAAGGAATACATTATCAATGCATCTAACAAACTCGATTCTGCATTCCTAGCGCTGGCTGATCCAACAAGGCGGGCGATTCTCGCGCGCCTTGCCTGTAGCGAGGCCACGGTGATGGAGCTTGCTCGCCCCTTCGAACTCACGCAGCCAGCCATTTCCCGACACTTGAAAGTGTTGGAGGATGCAGGCCTGGTATCCAGCCGCATCGATGGCACGAGACGTCCACGCCGTCTTGCAAGAGCAGGAATCGCTGCTGTGGACGAGTGGCTGAACCAACTGCACCTAGCTCTCGATGCGAACTTCAACCGACTCGATGAAGTCCTCGCAAAGATAAGCGCCACAATTAAGAAAGGCGGAAACAAAAAATGAGCATGACGACCCTGCGGACCGAAGGCGATGCCAATATCTTCGTTTCGAGATACTTCCATGCGCCTCCTGAGGCTGTGTACCGGGCGCACACCGAATCACAGCTAATCCGACGGTGGCTGCTGGGTCCAGACGGCTGGTCCATGCCCGTCTGCGTCTTCGAAGCTTGGCCGGGAGGAGCGGTGCGCTATGAGTACGTACACGGCGATGGCAGGAGTTTTTCAATCACCGGGGAGGTACTAGAAGTTCAGCCTTACAGCCGCTTTGTGCATGTGTCGAGGATGCACCTCCCAGAAGCAACGCCCGACAACCATGTCGAAACGACCTTTGCGGCTGCAGGCGAAGGCACGCGCATGGAGATGCGGATGACGCTGCTGGATGCGAAGACATGCGAGTCCATGCTTGCGAGCGGAATGGCCGGCGGTATGGAGACAAGTTTTGAACGACTGGAAAGAATTGTCCAGCGCTAACCTCCCCCTGAACCAGAAAGTGCCCTACTTAAGGAGAATCTCTTGGCTGAAAGCGCCGCAACTTCCACGCTCGCTCCCTTTCCCTGGTTTCACGGCAACGCCACGGAGGCCGTCAATTTCTATCTCTCGATTTTTCCCGGCGCGAGAAGAACAGGCGAGATGGCCACCCCTGAAGGGAAGCCTCTCACGATTGGCTTCGACCTTCTCGGGACACACTTCACCGCCCTCAATGGAGACCGCGAGTACGTCTTCAACAATTCCATTTCCTTCGTCGTGACCTGCGACGATCAAGTCGCAATCGACTATTACTGGGCAAAACTGACCGGCGAAGGCGGCAAGGAAGGCCGATGCGGCTGGCTCACGGATAAGTTCGGAGTAGCCTGGCAGGTGGTACCGCGGAATCTGGCGGACATGCTAAAGCCACCTGCTGCCATGGCCGCACTGCTGAAGATGTACAAGTTGGACATAAGCACGTTTGAGGCCGCAGCTCGAGCGTTAGCGTCTTGATAGCTGCCTTACGTTCGCGGTCCTATCGGGATTGAGAAGTTGCATTAGCGGAAGTGATCCGGCCCGGAGGGGGCCGGGCGCAACTCCCACAAACGCGTTTCTCGGGATTTTCGATAGTCGCGAGCGTTGTTTTGCACTCGAGCGGCCATCAGTTTGCAGTGGGCGTGTCCACATTGTCGACGACGAGCGCTTTCGCGGCGGCCTTCTCTGGGACGAACTTCAGGCCCAATTGCTCTTTGATCGCGGTGTAGAGATCGGGTGGGGCGTCAGGTGTCTCTTTCGCGGGTAAGTCGTTGGAGGTCCAGTTCAGCGTGAAATCATACCGACCTGTAAGACCGGTTTTGTCTACCACCGGCCTGTCGAGGAAAGTCGCTTGCATTCCGTCGCAGAAGGTTCTCATCGAGGCATTCTTAACAGTCAGAAGAATCTGATTGGTGTAGGAAAAGTTGGTGGCATCCTGGGGTTGGCGTGTGGTTGCCGTTAGTTTCGGCCCTCCCTTATCAAGCTCAAGGGTGTAAACGGGCATCTCTCTTTCCTCGAAATGGAGCACCAAATGGAAGCGGTCTGCCAGCAAAGAGCGATACAGTGCCCTCTGCTGATCCATGGTCGGTCGTCCGTCCAGCTTCGGCACTCCGTCGATGTCGAAGCTGCTTGTAGCCATCCATTTTGGACCGTTCACGACCTGCTTCGGATGAAGACTGTACGCGAGCGAAATCAAGTCGAACAAGTTGACATTCACTGCTACAAGATGGCGACCCACGACCCTGAAGTATTTGCCGCTTGAGGTACCGAGTTGAGTAGGCTTAACAGTGGCGACTTCAAAGGTCAGGTCGACGGGTGTATTTGACGCGATGGGTCTACTGTGTTCGGCTAGACCACTCTCCCGAGCGGCATGGCCCCAGAAGGGGGCAAGGACCCCGATCATACCCATAACGAGGAATCGCGGGAATGCGAACATGCGCGTCATTGTTGCATGCCTCGACTAGTACCTGCCTTGCCGCTGCAGGCGTACGCACTGAGTTGGGATCGTGCTGTGAGTGAAATCACTCGGAGGTGCATCTTCGTCGGGGTTTGAAGTCCTACTCTGCAAAACTGTCTTCAGAGCGCATTGGTTCGCTATCTGTCTGATCCTGAGACGGCTTCATCGCGGTCCTCCGGCCCGGAGCCCGTGATGAGGAAGACGGCTGGAAACGGCGCAGTTCCTGTCGGCTTGGTGAGAGTTCCCGCGAGGCGGACACCCGCCTTCGTGTTTTCCACCCAAACCTCTTCCTGCGTGTAGGGGAACGGGGGTTTGGGCTCCTGGGGCCGTTCGAGTACCGCCGCCTGGCCACGCTTCCATTCGAGTGGAAGGCTGGCCGGCCCCTGTGACCACGTGCCGGCGATTGCAGTCCCCTCCGAACTGCCCGTTCCTTGGAAATGCCCATGGACCGCAGGCACATCGAACGAGAAAGCCTTGGCTTTTAGCTTTACGGCTTTTGTCGAAAGACCGTTTGCGCCCTGATCGATACTGTCCAGCGTGGCATGGAGAACGCCACCCTGATTCGCTGTGACATGCAGAGCGAGATGTAATTCCTGGGACTGAACATGCAGGCTTCCGGTCCAGTCGCCCACGGGGGCCAGCTTAGCGTCCTGGGCCTGCATAGAAAGGGGCAGGAGCAGGGCGACGCCAAATAACAGCAGAAAAGCAAGGACCGTCCTGGGAATGGGTTCGGCAAATCGCGTTTGCACGAAACGCGACAGCCGCAGGAACAAACGGATCAAGAGAGAGGTGAAGATAAGAAAGAGAGCACCGAGGAGCAGAGCGAGCGGGACATACCACCATCCGAGAACCTCCGGCGTGGGAGCAGGGATCTGCCTAGGCAAACCGGCTACGACCGCACCGTGACCCCCGCGCCACAGACCTACCTGGAGTGGAAAGAATGGCTTCAGAAAAGCGGAGATGATGAGTCCCGCCCCTGTCAGATAGCCGGAGATGCCGAACACAAAGACCAGCAGCCCTGTTGCGCTTTGCGTGGCGACCCGCAAAACAGCTCGTAGCAAAGCCACCGGTGACGTGCTGCCCTTTGCTCGTTCGAGCGTTTCATGGTCCAGGTACTGGGTGGCCAGTTGCTGAGGCGTCCCCAGCCGCTCGAGGACCTTCAGCGCGGGCTCTCCGCTGTCGGAGACGGCGTCTCGAATGTGCACTCCGATCTCCCTTAGGATCTCTTGTCGCTCTCCAGGTCGCAGGGAACGGAGGTTGGTGCCGAGTGTGTCGAGGTACAGCTGGACTGCCTGATCGTCTGTCATGCCCTTCTCCTTGTTTCAAGTACCGGCTCAAGAAGCCGGTTCAAGCTGTTTGCGAAGATCTTCCAGGCGTTTGCCATGGAATGGAGGCGCTCACGACCCCCGTGCGTCAGAACGTAGTACTTGCGCGGATGGCCAGCCTCGGCCTCCACCCACTCGGAGTCCAGCAGGCCCTCCTTTTTGAGGCGACTGAGAATGGGATAAATTGTGCCTTCGGAAAGCACGAGGTCGGACTCGGTTTCCAGAGTGCGGATGATTTCCAAACCGTAGAGCCGACGGTTGTAAAGGCTGGCGAGCGCCGCCATTTCAAGGGCGCCCTTGCGCATCTGGGCGGCCCACTTGTCAGAAAGATCGATAACGTCCGGGGGTGCCACTGCCATTGGCTTATACCTTGTATTGCAAGGTATCGTGCCATGAGGCCCTTGTCAACAGCATTTATGCCCACTATGCCGCGGGGCCTTCTAGTGGGTGGCGTCCAGGACAGTGAGGGCTTTGCCCTCGCCTGAGGCTCTGAGAGAGTCGTTGGTAGCGACGAGGGTTGTTCCGGGCTGGAGTTCCTTGTCGAGGGCGGTGCGGAAGTCCTGGGGTAGGCGCACCCGGTTGCGTTCTTCGCCGGTCATCTCGCGCGTGCCTGTCCAGCTTTGGCCGGGCAGCGGCAGTTGCAGCCAGTGGAAGTTTGCTCCCTCGATCGAGGTCAGGGTGTAGGCGGTAGTTTCCGTGATGGGGCCGGCGATTTCGACAGGTGCCGAACCGATCAGGACGCCGTTGCGCAGAACGATGAGCCGCCGATCCGTGCCGCTGAGCAGAAGCGACACCGGACCGCTTGGGGAGGCCTCGGGATGCCAGGATGCGTCTCCGTTCACGTGCGCTTCGAGTCGCTCTGCGGCCTGGAGCAGATTGGGCATGGGCGCGACGCGTGGCACTGCCTCGCTGTCTGTCACGACGACTGTCATGCCGAGCTTTGTCTCGCCGTAGAGCCTCCGTGCGAAGTCCATGGGCATGCGGACGCAGCCGTGGGAGGCGGGGTAGCCGGGTAGGTGACCGGCATGGAGCGCGATGCCATCCCAGGTCAGGCGCTGCATGTAGGGCATCGGGGCGGCGTTGTAGATGCTGGACTTGTGATCTACGTGCTTCTGCAGCACGGTGAAGACGCCTGTGGGCGTGGCGTGGCCCTTCTTGCCGCTGGAGATCGTGGATACCCCGATCAGCACGCCATTGCGATAGACGTAGCAGCGCTGCACGGGCAGGCTGACGATCGCCAGGACCGGGCCTGCGGGCGAGATCTCCGGGGCCCAGAGGTACTGGCCGGGGCGCATGCCGCGAATGGCGGCTGCGGCATCCGGGCCGCTGAGGGTTGCGGGTGGAAGCGGTGCGGGCCTGGGTGCGATTTTGCGCTTTGTCTGGGTACCGCCTCGCAGCGTTGTAGTGGATGCAGCGGCAAGAAGAACGAGAAACCTGCGGCGATCACTCAGCATGCACCCATTATGGGCACTGCCGGATGGGTGAGGCGGGATTTCGACCACCTTTGCGGGAGGTGCTCTTTCATTTCAGGGTGACCCTGAAAAGATTCCTTTGCACCGTCGTTTTCACGAAGGCATAGTGTTCGGGGTCCCTGCCGGGGACCAGGTCGGCTCTTGGGAAGTGTGTTGCCCCCCGCTCGCCCTCCAACGCAGGAAGAACGTCCCCCAAGCCTTCGGGTGGAAGAGCAGCCAGACGCTCGTCCCGTCCGACAGGGAAGACAAGGCTCTCTCCCGGGTTTCCTGCCGAAGCAGCTTCTACCGGAATGAACAGAGACCTGCCGCTGGAGGACCACCTGGGGGCACAGTAGCTGGCGCAGATGAGCCTGGGTCGGGAGCCATCGAAGGGTATGGCAACTATCGTAGGGTGGACACTTCCGGGGGAGTCGGAGACCACGGCCATAGCCCAGTGGCCGCCAGGCGACACGCCCTGGAACTCGCTAATTGGAAATGGGACCAGCCTGGACCGTTCAAGCCCATCCAAGCCTACCCGTTCCAAGAAGTTGAAGCTACCTTCTGCCGACTGGAAGAGGATGGTGCCGCCGGGCCCGAAGCGTGGAAAGGATGCGCCTTGCACGCCCAGACGGGAAGGGAGATAGGAGCGGTCGGTGGGGGCCAACCACAATTCCGCTCCGGCGGGGGTAGCCGTCGTGAAGACAACCTGTTTGCCGTTCTGGCTCACGTCGAAGTCGAGGATCGAAACGCCCGGGACGACCACATCCACCTTTCCGGAGTGTGGTTCAACGCGGCGTAACTCGGCTCCTGGGGGTCCCGCTTTGCGCTGCAGAAGGTAGTAGAGGGCCGCATCGTTCTGGCGAAACAAAGGAGGTGAGTATTCATTGAGGACCTCGCCCTCCGCGGAGAGGGCTCGCTCGCCCGCCTCGTCGTGAACCCATAGAGCGCTTTGCGTGCTTCCGATGGACGTGATCAGGGAGTTGCCCGTGGTGTCCACGGCGAGTCCGTTCTCTTCGGCAGCGCCAAAGGTGATCTGTTGCGGCGGACCCTTAGGGAAGGATTGCCGCCATAGATGGCTTTGGCCCGCGACGGCGACGGTGAAGTACATCCAGCGACCATCGGCGGACCACTTCGCAGCGGTGCAAGCTCCAGCTGGGCCGACGATTCGGGTTTCGGGGCGGCCGTTGAGCGCGACAAGCCGGCAGGGTCCCCAATGGCCGTTGCTATCCATATCCACGACGAGAACCCAACGGTGGTCCGGGGACGCGTCCGAATAGTGAGCCATCCCGCGCTGATGCGCGGGAAAGTAGACATCGCGTGTGACCCCGCCGGTCACAGTGCCTGTGACCACTCCGAGGTGGATTCCGGAACGAGCCTCGGAGAAGAGGAGCTGATCAGGACTTAGCCAGCTGAGCCCAGCGGCATTGTTGAGGAGGAGAGTTGGATCCCCTCCGAAGATCGATATCGTGTAGGTGGCGAGCGAACTGTCTCGAAAGACGGTGTACGCAATCCGGGAGCCGTCCGGTGAGAAGGCGAGCCCGTATTTCGGTCTCGGGTCGTTGCTTACCAGCCTGCCTTCACCGTTGGGCAGGGCCTTGACGTAGATCGGGCCCCCGGACGCGAAGGTGTCATCGCCGCGAATGAATGCTACGGTGTGACCGTCAGGGGAGATGGCAGGCGTGGCAGCGGAGTCCGTCAGATCGGTCAGCTGTTCGTATTCAACTTCGGGCATGGAGGCATGGGGCCGGTCGCGGACCGCTGCAGCCAACGCCACCAGGAGACAGACAGCTGCGACGCCGAGTGCAGTTACCAGCCTCGGTGATCGGGATGCGGGTGGAAAGCTGACGGGGTCGCCAGGCGTGTTTGCGACCGCTGACGGGGAGGGCGAGGCGGTCAGCTCGGGATAGGTGGAGATCGGCGCGAGAAAGCGGTAGCCCAACCTGGGGACTGTCTGGATGAAGCGAGGCTTTTCCGGATCGTCCTTCAGTGCCTGCCGGAGTTTGCGCACGGCGGTGTTGATGCCGTGCTCCGTATCGCCAAAGACCTCGCTGCCCCAAAGATGCTCGGCGATCTCCGTCCGGGTGACGACACGGCCATTTCCCACGGTGAGCAGAATCAGCATTTCCACGGGTTTCCGTTCGAGACGGAGGGCATGACCTGCACGACAAAGTTCGAAACGTTCAGGGAAGAGCTCGAATTCGCCGAACCTGAGACTGGGTTCCATGAGGTCGCTGACTGCCCCGGAGTATAGCTCGGGTAAGCGAGCGGCAAGTAAGTCCTTGTGCCGAATGCACTTCCATGTTC
>CAXTGN010000113.1:1230-1912 GCA_964243455.1 uncultured Acidobacteriaceae bacterium | reverse complement strand
ACCCAAACTTCACCACGAAGTTCACCTGCGGTTCATTGCCGGTTGCGGTCCGGAGGCCTTAGCTGAGGGGGAGCCGGCGTTCCGGCTCATTGGAGGAACCATGAAGGTGAGTTTGCGTAAACATTTCGGCGCGATCGGGCTTGTGGCCTGTGCGTTGATTTTGAGTGATGTGGCCTATAGCGAGTGCGGAAGCGTGGGGGGCATCCATGCGCAACCGGCGGGCGTGCACCTCAGGGCGGCAGCAACGCGCTTTCTGCGCGCGGCCTTTCCAACCGAGGACGCTGATGCCGATAGCACGGCCATTGTGGGTTTCTGGCATGTGAAGTTCATCTCGCGGGGAAGCAATGGGATCCCCGACGGGACGGAGGTCGACGCCGGCTATGCACAATGGCACAGCGACGGGACCGAAATCATGAACTCAGCCGGGCGCTCGCCGACAACCAACGCATTTTGCCTCGGTGTCTGGCAAGCGATCGGGCCCCGGCAGTTTGAACTCAACCATTTCGCTTCAGCGTATGACCCGACGGGTACCCACCTGATTGGACCGGCAAACATCCGCGAGACAGTCACCGTGGGACCGAAGGGGAAACACTTCGAGGGTACCTTCACCATTGACCAGTACACCGAGGCCGGCAACCTGGTTGCGCACGTACGGATGGACAATGCATGGCGAGGCTCCATC
>CAXTGN010000113.1:0-1220 GCA_964243455.1 uncultured Acidobacteriaceae bacterium | reverse complement strand
CGAAGCGGGCACCCTACTGGCTCACGTGCAGGGGAAGATCACGGGCACGCGCATCGAGGTGGACACGCTTCCGTCGAGCATCTTTTAAGGGTGTCTGGTGATGGGCGACGCACCACCCGATCTATGGAGGTCGGGTGGCGGCAATGGGGTACTCAGGGTGTGGTTTCGAGGCGGAGGGCGACAGCGTAGTCGCTGGGCAAGGTACCGGGCAGGGTGAAGGTAGTGTTGGCTCCGTTCGCCTGCCAGGGGATCGGAGCGGCGGAGCCGAGGAGCTTGACGGCGCTTTTCGGCTTGAGTGTCAGGTTCTGGATGGTGATGGTGGTCCCGTTGGGCTTCTTCAGAAGGACCGCGTAGGTGAACTGGGCTTTGCGTGTAAAGCGTACGTCGATATTGCTCTCTGATATGCCTTCGGCCCGCGTCCAGGGATGTGTGTCGTAGATAGCTTCGCCGTTGACCTTGAGCCAGGCGCCGAGCTTCTGAAGGCGGTCGAGCTGTACGGCGGGGATGACGCCTGTGGCGTCCGGGCCCACGTCGAGCAGGAGATTGCCGTTTTTGCTGACGATGTCGACGAAGGTGTCGATGAGGTCCTGGGGGGCGATGGTGTCCCGTTCGCCTTCGGCGCGGTTGTAGCCGAAGGAGGCGCCGAGACCGCGGGTAGCCTCGAACTTCTTGGGATCGATGTCGTGACGGGTTTCGTACTCGGGGGAGCCATAGTCACCGTAGCCGATCCCCCAGCGGTCGTCGACGAGGCCTTCCGGAACGGCGTTGTAGTAGTCGGCGATGACCCTGGCGGCGTTGCCGGACTTGGGCCAGGTGATGTCGTTCCAGAGGATGTCAGGGTGGTAGCGGCGGATGAGTTCCTCGGCCTGGGCGTCGGCGTAGACCCCATAGGCATGGGACCTGGGCTGCACGTCGCCATAGTCGGAGTTGATCTCGATGGGGCCGCGGTCGAAGCTCCAGTCGTAGCCGCCGGAGTAGTAGAGGCCCGCGCGCAGGCCGTTGCGGCGCATGGAGGCGGTGAAGTCGCCGACGAGATCGCGCTCGGAGTTCAGGCCTTTCTGGTTGGGGTTGGGGACCTGGCTGGGCCAGAGCGTGAAGCCTTCGTGGTGCTTGGAGGTGAGGACGGCGTAGCGGGCGCCGGCGTCCTTGAAGATCTTTGCCCAGGTATCCGGATTCCACTGGGCGGAGGCCTGTTTGAACATGGGCGTGAAGGTGGCGTA
>CAXTGN010000112.1:8368-11687 GCA_964243455.1 uncultured Acidobacteriaceae bacterium | reverse complement strand
GCCCACCACAGGCACCTGGACCGGGACACGCCGCGGCTTCTACCGCCTCTAGCTGCGCGTCGTCGATGCGTCCTGCCGCATGCGAGCCGATGGCCTCAAAGACGTTCAGGATGGTGATCTCTTTTGTGCTGCCGTCGGCCTGCGGCAGCTTCCCCGGCGCAATCGATCCGCCATAGAGCATCATGCCCGGAATATCCAAACGTGCCAGAGCCATCACGGCTGCCGGCATGTTCTTATCGCACCCGGCAATGCACACAAGCCCATCAAAGCTGTTCCCACGTGTCACGAGTTCAATCGAATCAGCAATCACCTCGCGTGAAATCAGCGAGGCCTTCATGCCCTCCGTGCCCATCGTGATGCCATCGGAGATGGTCACCGTGTTGAACTCCATCGGTGTTCCACCCGCCTCACGCACACCCTGCTTCACGGCCTCGGCCACCTGCCGCAGATGGAAGTTGCACGGCCCGATCTCGGTCCACGTATTGGCGATACCGATAATCGGCTTGTGTAGATCCTCTTTGCTAAAACCCACACCGCGCAGGTAGCTGCGCGCCGCCGCGCGAGAGGGACCTTCTGTAAGAACAACGGAATTTCTCTTTCCTGCAACGTCGCTCATCTTCTCTCCATTGCGCTCTACGCACTCTGCTTCGGCGCAACCCAGAACTCTCTGTCATGCTGCGATTCATACCGCGTCAGCTCCTCGGCATACCGCAACGTCAGCCCGATATCGTCCAGCCCATTCAGCAAGCAATACTTGCGGAAGGCATCCACCTCAAAGCTCGCGTGAAACCCAAGCTCATCCGACACAGTCTGCTGCTCCAGGTCAATCATGATTCTGTGCGCCGGATTCGCTGTCACGCGTGCCAGCAGCTCTTGCACCTGCTCGTCCGGAAGCCGTACCAGCACAATGCCATTCTTTCCCGCATTGGAGAAGAAGATGTCCGCAAACGAAGGAGCAATAACGGCCCGAAATCCATACTGAAAAATTGCCCAGGCCGCGTGCTCCCGTGATGAACCGCAACCGAAGTTCTTTTCCGCGATCAGGATCTCGGCACCCTTGAACTCTTGCTTGTTCAGGACGAAATCGCGTCGCTCGGAAACGTGGTCGGGCGTGTCCAGGTCATAGCGCCAGTTATAAAATAAAAACTCGCCGTATCCTGTGCGCTCAATGCGCTTTAGAAACTGCTTGGGAATGATCTGGTCGGTATCGATATTAGGCAGTGATAAGGGAACAGCGGTGCTCGTCAGCGTTGTGAACGGTTGCATTAGCGTGAACCTCCTTCCGTGAGGACCTGATCGATGTCGAACGTCGTGCTCGTGTGTTCTTCCTCAAAGCGCCACGCGCGGACGTCGGTCAGGTGCCCTGTGATCGCAGCTGCGGCAGCCATCACGGGCGACAGTAGATGTGTTCGCCCCCCTCGGCCTTGTCGTCCTTCAAAATTTCTGTTGCTCGTCGACGCACAACGCTCTCCGGGCTGCAGAATATCCGGGTTCATGCCCAGGCACATCGAACACCCAGGCTCACGCCACTCAAAACCCGCTGACTTGAACACAAGATCCAGACCTTCTTCCTCTGCCTGCCGCTTCACTCCTTGCGATCCGGGAACCACCATGGCACGTACCGTGGTGGCAACCTGATGACCGCGTACCACCTTAGCGGCTTCGCGAAGATCCTCAATGCGTGCATTTGTACACGAACCCAGAAACACCGCATCCACGGCTATCTCTTCGAGCGGCGTTCCAGGTTTCAGATCCATGTACTCCAGCGCGCGCGCAAAGCTCTTTCGGTCCGCGTCGCTGAGCGCATCCTCGGGGGAGGGAACCGTGCTCTCGATACTGGTCACCATGCCAGGCGAAGTGCCCCACGTCACACGCGGTGCCAGCTTGTTGGCATAGATCGTCATCTCGCGATCGAACACCGCGCCTTCATCCGTGACAAGAGCACCCCACTGCTGCACGGCCAGCGTCCACACCTCTTCATCAATGAACGCCGCCTGCTCGCCTGCCTCGTCCGGGCCTCCCCACTGCGAGGGCGCCTGCGCGGGAGCTGTGCCCTGACGAAGATCCTTGCTGGAAGCGGGCTCATGCCCGGATACAGTGCTCCCGAGGCGGGTGCCCGGCGCGAATCGCCGGCCTCGCAAGTAAGCAAATGTCGTACCGTCCGGCGCAATCATACCCGCGCGCGCTCCTGCCTCAATGCTCATGTTGCAGATCGTCATGCGCCCTTCCATCGACAGCGCGCGAATCGCTGACCCGGCATACTCGATCACATAGCCCGTTGCCCCATCGGTTCCAATGCGCCCGATAATGTCGAGGATGATGTCCTTTGCCGTCACGCCATACGGCAGTTCGCCTTCCACGTTGATGCGAAACGTCTTCGGCTTGCTCTGCGGCAGCGTCTGTGTGGCCATCACATGCTCTACTTCGCTGGTGCCGATGCCGAAGGCGAGCGCGCCCAAGGCGCCGTGCGTCGAAGTGTGCGAGTCACCGCAGACGATTGTCATGCCCGGCTTGGTCGCGCCCAGTTCCGGCCCAATCATGTGCACAATGCCCTGACTCGCATCCTGCACATCAAAGAATTCAATGCCGAATTCTGCGCAGTTGCGTCGCAGGGCATTCACCTGCGCAGCCGAGATCTGATCCGCGATGACGAGCCGGTCCTGTGCACTGGTCGTCGGCACGTTGTGATCGACTGTGGCGATGTGCCGGTCCGGGCGGCGTAACGGCCGTCCCGTCATGCGCAGGCCGTCAAATGCCTGCGGGCTCGTAACCTCGTGCACAAGCTGCAGATCGATGTAGATCAGCGTAGGTTCGCCTTTCGGCTCGGCAACCACGTGCTGCTGCCAGACCTTCTCAAACATGGTGCGCGGAAGAAGCGTTTGTATTGTGTTCATGGCGTTCAAACCTGGTCCTACTCGTTTTCTGAAGACTTCGGTGAGGCTGTATCCGGTTGCGGCGGAAGCGTGTTCGCCCCCACCAGTAGCGGATTCAAAGGATAGGGTTGACCATCGGGTTCAACCAGAAGCGCATGGGCAATGTGCGGTACTCCGCGATGCGCGCTGGCGAGCCGTGCGTCCCAGTCAGAGATCGCCTGGGTTAGCGAAAGGGGCAAAGCATCAGCGGAGACCTGCCGGTTGGTGAACAGCCAGAGGTTGTAATCCGCGTTGGCCTCATCGGTTGTGTGCGTCTGCGTCGTCCAGTCCACTGCGGCAAAGACAAGCAGTGGATCCCGTGCGCCCAGGTCTATCCAGAGCATTCCGTGGGCCGCGCAGAAACTCGGAAGGCAACCGTCCACCGTCAAGTAGCGATTGTCCTTCGC
>CAXTGN010000112.1:0-8358 GCA_964243455.1 uncultured Acidobacteriaceae bacterium | reverse complement strand
GGCCATAGCGATCGAGAAAGCGTGGAATCGCCGCGGAAAGGGGCACATCTTTCCCCCAGAACGCCTGCGGTTGCTTGAAAGCCGCATTCAACAGTGAAGCAAAGCGTTCGTCTCCTCGCAGCATCACGGCATTGCCGTTCGGCACAGGCTGCGTGTACTGCCAAATCCATTGCAGATTCCCCAGGATCCGGTCGCGCGCCTTACTCCGTATCGGTGGCGGCTTGGGAGGCCCGGACACCATGTTGTCAGGATTGGAGATCTGCGCGCACACACGCAAAGGTGCTCCACAAAGAGCAAACAGGATGCCGAGTTGGGCTGCGGTGCGTGTCATGCCAATCCTAAACAGCGTGGTAAGACTTCGTGCGATCCAGGCTGCCGACAAGCGCCTCACGCACGAGCGAACCCATACGTTCCGTTGACACCGTTGCCGCCGCATGACTGCGCGCGATGTCCGCTGTGCGGTGCCCTGCTCCCAACACCTGCGCCACGCTGGATTCGATGACGGAAGCCTCTGCCTCCAGGCCCGCCGAATGTCGCAGCACCATCGCCGCTGTAAGAATGGCTCCCAGCGGGTTAGCCTTCCCTGTACCGGCAATGTCCGGTGCGGAGCCATGCACCGGCTCATACAGGTTCACCTTGCCGCCGATCGTTGCCGAAGGCAACACCCCCAAGGACCCCGTAATCACGCCGGACTCATCGGAAAGTATGTCCCCGAAAAGGTTCTCTGTCAGCACCACATCGAAGTCACGCGGACGGTTCATCAGGTGCATCGCCATCGAGTCCACCAATTGATGTTCCACCGTCACAGCAGGGTAGTCGCCCTTCACCTCGTCGACAGTGGCACGCCATAGCTGCGAGCACTCGAGCACGTTGGCCTTATCCACCTGCGTCAGTTTGCCCCGGCGCTTGCTTGCCAGCTCAAAAGCAACGCGTGCCACACGCTCCACCTCGCCTCGCGTGTAGCGCATTGTGTTGATGGCTTCGCCGCTCGCCCTGTCCCAAGAGCGTGGCTGGCCGAAGTACAGGCCGCCCAGCAACTCCCGCACAAACAGGATGTCCGCGCCGGCAGTGACTTCGGGCCGCAACGGCGAGTTCTCCGCGAGTGATGGATACGCCACCGCCGGTCGCAGATTGGCGAAACCGCCCAGCTCCTGACGAATCCTTAGGAGTCCCGCCTCCGGTCGCTTGTCTGGCGACAGATGATTGAACCTGTTGTCGCCGACCGCTCCCAGCAGCACCGCATCGCTGGCCAGGCAGATGTCGACCGTCTCTTGCGGCAGCGGTGTACCCTCTGCCGTGATGGCCACGCCCCCGATCAGAGCCTCGTCATACGTAAACTCATGGTTGCCTGCCTCTGACACTGTGCGCAGTACGGCCAGCGCCTCCCGTGTCACCTCGGGTCCGATGCCGTCACCGGCCAGAACTGCAATGCGAAGCTTCATATCTTCCTTAGCTCACTGACTCAGCGCCATCTGGGGCGCGGCGTTGGTCTCGTGCAACAACGCAAGCAGGTCCTGGTCATAGATCGACTTCTTGCGGTCCGCAAGTTGCGTGAAACGGTGATACACGCTGTCCAACTCAGCCCCGCTGACCTCATGGCCAAGCTCCAGCAGTCTGTGCTGCAAAGCGCGCCGCCCCGAATGCTTGCCCAGCACAATGCTGTTGGCCGTGACGCCCACAGACCCAGGCGTCATGATCTCGTAGGTCAGTGGGTTCGCCAGTACGCCATGCTGATGAATTCCCGACTCATGCGCGAAGGCATTCTTGCCGACAATCGCTTTATTGGGTGCGCAACCGAAGCTGATCAACTCACCGAGCAACTTCGCACTGGGCGCCAACTGCTGCATCACGATGTTGTTCGTGAACGGCAGCCGGTCGCGCCGTACCATCATCGCCGCGGCAACCTCTTCCAGAGCCGCATTGCCGGCGCGCTCACCAATGCCGGTAACCGTCACCTCGACCTGCCGCGCACCGCCCAGCACGCCAGCCAGGGCGTTCGCTGTTGCCATGCCCAGGTCATCATGGCAGTGCGTGGAGAAGATCACGTCCTCCGCACCTGGCACACGCGCATGCATGGTCTCAAAGAGATTCTGGTACTCAGCCGGTGTCGTATAGCCAACCGTGTCGGGCAGATTGATGGTCGACGCCCCTGCCTGTATCGCCACCGTGACGATCCTAATCAGAAACTCCAGATCGGATCGCGTTGCGTCCTCGGCGGAAAACTCGACGTCCTCGACATACCGCCGCGCCAGGCGCACCGCTTCGGCTGTCTGCTCCAACGCCTGCTCTCGCGTGATGCGAAGCTTCGCCTGCAAATGCAGATCCGAGGTCGCCAGAAAGGTGTGTATTCGAGGCTTGTGCGCCGCCTCCACCCCGCGCGCAGCGGTTTCTATGTCTGCCTGCTTCGCCCGCGCGAGTCCCGCAATGATCGGCGCACCAGGGGCCGTGCCGACCTCCCGGGCGATGGCCTGTACCGACCCGAGATCTCCGTCCGAGGCAATCGGAAAGCCAGCTTCGATAACGTCAACGCCCGTTTGCGCGAGTTGATGGGCCATGCGCAGCTTCTCATCGTGATGCATGGTGCACCCGGGCGACTGCTCGCCGTCGCGCAGTGTCGTGTCGAAGAAGACAATCCTGTTGTGATGGGTCATGAGGCTCTCGTGCGGTCTCTTGAAGGATAACGCCAACTTATCTTGAACAAAGCTCCTATTCACATTTCTAATACATTCATCAGGGGGAGGAGATCAGCCTTTGGACCTTTTTCAGCTGGAAACCTTTCTGGCCGTTGCCGGGGAGCGCAGCTTCTCTCGAGCAGCCATCCGCCTCCGCCGTTCCCAGCCGGCGGTCAGCCAGGTCGTAGCGAAGCTGGAAGCTGAGCTGGGGGAGACGCTTTTCGACCGATCCCTGCGCGACGGCACACTGACCGACGCTGGCGAGATCCTGCGTACCTACGCCGAAAAGATGGTCAATTTACGGGACGAGGCAGGCTCCGCGCTCCAGGATCTTCGCTCCCTCCAGGCAGGTCGGCTCGATCTGGCCGCAAACGAATACACCTGCCTCTATCTGCTTCCGGTTCTCGACGCCTTTCGACGCAAGCATCCCGGTCTCAAGGTCGCCGTCCAACGCTCGCTGGCCAGGCGGATCTCCGATGAGGTCCTGCAACACTCGGTTGAACTCGGAATCCTAAGCTTTCAGCCCGAAGATCCGCAAATACGGTCCGTCGTCGTCTACCGTGACGAACTGGTGTGCATCGTCAACCCACAACATCTTCTCGCCAGGGAGGGGAGTGCATCCATCAGTCGTCTCGGGCAAGAGACCTTCGTTGCGCATAACGTTCCGTCACCGCTTCGGGAAAAGGTGATCGCCGCCTTTCGGCGCCACCGCACCCCGCTCAACATGGAAATCGAGTTGCCAAGTCTTGAAGCAATCAAGCGCTTCGTCGAACGAGGCATGGGCGTTGCGCTTGTGCCACGCCTGACGGTGGAAAGAGAACTGGCCTCACAGGCGTTGGTTGCGGTTCACGTCCCTGAGCTCTCCGTGGAACGTCGATTACGTCTCGTCACTCGGCGGCGGTCAGCCCTCTCTCATGCCGGCCATGCCTTTCTGGAGGTTGTAAAGGCGCACGCACGAACCAACGGTGCGCCTTTCTGCTTCGAGGAGGAGGGGCAGCGCTGATTCTGCAGTGCATGGTGCCGTTGTCACCGCCAGGGCTCGTGGCCCTTGCACAAATGTCACAAAGTCTATGGAACTCGCGAAACGTTTGCAGACAGAAGACGTTCTCAAGAGAGTGCGGCTGCCGTTAGCTGGCGCTCACCAGGAGCTCTCTCATGAAGCCGTCCTCCGTTCGAAGTGCTGCCTTGTTCTTCGCCTTTGGCCTTCCGCTGGCGATGCCGGTATGTGCGCAAACAGACACCCCGCCCAGCTCTCCTGCTCAGAACGATGTACCTCCGTCGCCTCCCGGAGGTGGCCCTCACCGGGGCGGCTTCGAGCATCGGGTCGAAATGCTGCAGCGCGCTCTGAGCCTCACGCCCGACCAGACCACCCAGGTCAAGGCAATTCTCGGGGCGGAGCGCAGCAAAATGGAGGCCCTGCGTTCCAACACTTCGCTCGCAGGCGAAGACAGGCACAACCAGATGATGGCCGTTCACCAGGACACCACAACGAGAATGCACACAGTGCTTACTGCCGATCAGGCCACGAAGTACGACTCACTCGAAGCCCGCATGCGGGAACATCGGCCAGGCAACGGAGAAGGACCGCCGCCCCCGCCCTCAGCATCGCAGGGTCCCGGTGAGCGTTGAACCCGTGATTTGGGCGAATCTGTGAACTTCAACGTTATGCCGCCTCGGTGGCATGTCCTCTTCCGTTCGGCTCCGTCTAACGATGCGGGTACAATTAACCCTGATCGTCTGCACCTGAAAGGCTCTGCAACAGTGGCGCCGGATCAAGGAGGGACAGACTGCATCGCGAAGGGATCGTTGGAAGCATGAAGAAAACTGTGTTGCTTGGTGCTCTGCTCATGACCGCTGTTGCGGCTGGAGCGCAGGAAAGCCGGCAGGACGCCAGCATCAGCGCCTTTGAGGTTATCGCCCCTCAGGTCTCCGGAAACGCCGTACAGCCGCTTCGTACAACGCTGGTCACCGGTATTCTCGGCAGCTATCGTTACCTTCTCACGCCGCGCAGCGGCCTCGAACTGAACTACGGCTGGGCGCAGAATTCGCTCGTGTATAGCGCCTTCTCTGCCGGCATTCCCACGGCCCGTATTCATGCGCGACAGCAGGAGCTCTCCGCGGCTTATGTCTACTCGCGCAACTTCAAGAAATACAATCCGTTCGTCGAAGCTGGTATCGGCGGGATGATCTTTACCCCGATTCTGGACAACGGAACGCAGGTACGAGACACTCGGCAAACCACAAGTATCGGCGGTCTGTTCGGTGCCGGGGTAGCGTATGAGATCAGCCCCAGCTTTGATATTCGTGCTGAGTATCGCGGTTTCGTGCTGAAGGCTCCTGGCTTCGGCGTGTCCGCCTTCAACTCCAACCGATACTACGTCATCTCCACCCCATCCATCGGCGTGGCCTACCACTTCTAAAGCTGGATGTCAGCAAAAGGCCCTCATCTATGATGAGGGCCTTTTGCTGCGCACAAATCCGGATCTAGTAGGAACCAAACCGATACGCCGCACCGAAGCTGAGCACGTGAGGCGTAAGGCCGTTCGGGTGATACGTAAGCCAGTGCTGCTCCTCGTAGTCGATCGCACGAATGGTCACATGATGCTGTAAACGGACATCCAGGCCTCCACCAATGGCGAACACAGGATACGAGGCCGGTGCATTATATAGGCCAGGATTGGTTGTGTTGTTTGAGGCCGTAGCATCGCCAATCAGGACCTTTCCATACGCCATGTATTTGCCGCGGTTGTACTCTCCCCGCGCGCCAAACAGGTAGCTATGTTCTAGAAAGACAACGTTGGAAAAGGCCGTCTGTAAGTTGACTTCGGCCGTAACCCCGACGTATCGGGCGAAATCGTAATTAGCAAAGATCCCGATCCCGGATGCGCGGTTCGGACCGTAGTCCGGGTCAATATTCTGGTAGGCGACGCCCACCGCTAGAGTCTTACCGGTTGCCGCAACGACCGCCTGGGCCGAAAGCTGCGGCGTCACTAGCCCCGCTACAACCGTGAGGGCTAAAGCGGAAAGGCAGTGCTTCATCATAAGGTCTCCTGAAACATCGGCGCCCCCCTGCTTCGATCAGGGGCGCCGACGTTGGGTCCAGCGCGCTTGGTTGGGCCCGGCCCTGTGGTAAAGGCTGCTAGCGCTGTTGCGGTGGGGTGGCGGCAGGAGCGGCAGGGGCGGCCGTGTCGGTGGCTGCGGTAGTCCCTGGCGTTGGTGCTCCTGCAGGAGCGGTGCTGTTGTCGCCCGTGGTCGGGGCTGCCGGTGCAGGGGCAGCCGGTGGAGCGGGAGGCTGCCAGTACGCCAGCTTTAGGTAAACGGGCGTGATCTCAAACGGAAGCTTATCGCGTGAGCTGAGCAGGGGTGCATACGCAGAGTGTAGCTGAATCACCTTGTCCGTCCACGGATCAAATCGCAGAAGTTGCGACAAGGGCATCGCCGCCTGCTGCTGCAGATCGGTGTTGTTCAGCTTCGGTGCCTTGGACACCAGCGCCTGCATCCAGAAGGTACCGTCCTCCTTGGTCAACCCATCGCCGATCTGCGGCTCGGTGAGGGCGTGAAGACCCTTCGCGCGCGCCTGCAACTGCTGCAAGTAGAGGCCGAAGTACTTCTGCCCGTCCGAGATATCAGCTACGTTCAGCAGTTCAATCGCTTTCTTGGCTGCATCGACATTTTCCTGGTCGGTGTGGTGCATCGGGATGTGCTGGAATGCCGACTCCTGCGGGAACATCAGGTGGTCGTTAAAGGCGTACTTGGTATCGATGTGATGACCCAGCAGAATGTGCGCCACCTGGAACGCCAGCACCGCATTCAAGTCACCCTGCTGCTCCGCCTGCTTCCCATCCGCAGAGGGAACTGCGGTCGTATCCAAAAGGCTCTTCGAGATAAGGATCGTGTTGCCGACCGACAGGGTTTCGAGTGGCTCCGTGAGCAGCGTGCGCACCTTCAGCGGACGATCTGTCGGAATCTTGTTATACGCCAGAATATTGTTGGCGAGTAGCTCCAGCGTCTGATCGAACTCGCTGGGAGCATCAATCAAACCGGCCTCGTAGAGCCGCTGAATGACGTTATCCTCGGCCTGCTGAACCCATTCGCGTTGTGCCTGCAGCGGGCTCACGTCTGCTGCGTTCTGGGACGCGTCCGTTGCGCCTTCAACCTCCAGCGTCGCCTGGTCGGAATCCTTCGGCGGCGTCTTCAGCGAGTAGCCCCAGATATAGTTCACAGCTTTGAACTTCAGCGTGTGGCTCGGGCTCTTTGGATCCGTCTCCTCGATGTAGACGGAGGTCGGAAGCCACAACCCTTCCTGCACGTTGGTGCGCCACGAGTCGAAGTGGTAGTACTCGGCAATATCCTTCTCCGAGCCGGCGAAGTCACCGTTAAACCGCACAATGTTGCCGCTGTTGCGCTCGATCCAGACACGTCCGGCGAACCGTCCCGTCGATCCCTTCTTAATCGGGCTTACATCGAACACTACCGTGGGAATGGTCCCAAGAAAGTCATTGCGCACGAACTGAAACTGGTAGGTGTTGCGGTTGAAGCTGTTGCTGTCTACCAGCAGCATCTGGACGAAACCCGCTTCATGGTACGTCAGGTGAAGGCTCATGGAGAGCCCCGATATATAGCCAAGTGAGTGCTTGAGGACACCCATCTTTCCATTCTTATCGTCGGCCTTGGAGCCTTCCGCAAAGCTCGTATCGTTAATCACTCGACCGAAGTTCACGCGACCCAGGAAGTGCACATCCGACTCCGGAGCCTGTCCCATGACAGGGTCCGACTTCATGTTCTGAAGGTAAGTCTCTACGATCGGGGTGCGGTCCTTCAGCGTCTTGATAATGACTGCTTCGCGAGTGATTGCCTTATCGATCAAGGCGTTCTGAGCCGCTGAGGGTTTCCGGTAGTCAGCGATGGGCTCTGGTTTCTTCTTGCCGATCGGAAACGCCACGGCGGGAATCGCCGGTGCGGCTAGAACGGCGAGTGTCACGGCAGCTGTGAGTTTCGTCCGGTTAAGCATTGAGGTGGGGCTCCTTGTTTGCGGGCTTACAGTTAGGCAGAGGCTGCCGGTTGGAAAAACTGAGGTGTGGGGCGTGATGGCTGCTTCTATTGCCTTTCCGAAGCAGCCATCCTTCGCTAACTCATCTGGAACTTCACCGTGACGACGCCTTCCCAGGGAACGGGCGATCCTGAGGCATCCTGTGCAGGCTTGAAGCGGGTACCCTCTGCGGCTTTCTCTGCCGCCTGGTCCAGGCCGTGTCCGAGGCCGCTGACAACGCCCAGCACCTGAACTGTGCCATCGGCCGTCACCCGAATCCGGACAGAAACGTTGCCCTCCAGATGCATGGACTTCGCCTCTTCCGTGTACACGGGTTCAGGCTTGTAGAGCAGCGTCGGGCGAGATTGCGCCACAGCGGCCTTCACCGTGGGTTGCTGCAGGACCGGCTGCACAGGTGCTGTGCTCATCGCTACCCGTTGGATACCGGTTGCTTTGGAGTTCATCGGGCCAGTGCAGCCTACGCAGCCGGTCGCTAGGCCGTTTACCTGTCGCGGCGCCGTTGCGTTCAGATTCTGGCTGCCGGGTGAACCTGACCCCATGCTCATACTTACCGACCGTGGGCCACCGCCGGTGTTGCTGCCGGGCATACCCGGCATGCCGGCCACGCCCATGTTGACGCGTGCCACAGCTGGACCG
>CAXTGN010000111.1:3976-11741 GCA_964243455.1 uncultured Acidobacteriaceae bacterium | reverse complement strand
TAATAGTGTAACAGGTTCCGGCTGATATGAGCGGGGAAAGTGCCTCCTGGTGGGCGCCAGGCGCCTCCAGCGTTACACTTGTCGGGAGCTTGCGCCCAAACGGCGCGCGCCGACCGCCGCGGCGTGGTAGAGCTGCGGCATGACGAGCTCTGCCGATCCGTCCGCCTTCACCCTGCCGGAGCGCGCCCTGCTGCGCCACGAGTTCCTCCCCCGCTTCGGCCAGGCGCCGCTGCTCGCCGACGGCATCCGGCTGCGCACCTGGCGCGGCGGCCCGCAGGCGGGGCAACCCAAGCTGCCGCCGGCCGTGGCCAGCATGCTGGCCCGCGGTCTGGTCGCGCTGGGGCAGGGCCGGATGGGACCGCAGGTCTACTTCACCGAAGCCGGCTACGCCGCGCTGCGCCTGCTGGCGCAGGATCGCCGGGCGCTGAACCCCCTCACCTACGCCCATCTGCGCCAGGAGCTCGGGCTGGAGCCGGCGCCCGCCGAGGAGCTGCACCATCCACAGGGCGCGGGATAAGGCTGTGGGCAAGGCTGTTGGTAGTCGACCTGCCCCGGTCGTGACACGGGCGTCTTCGCCTCTGCCTCGGATCAAGGCGGCCAAGCCAGGCCAGGGCCGCAAGCGGCCCGGTGCCGCCGCCGCCAAGGTGACGCCGGCAGCGGTGGCGGGGATGCAGCTGCACACCGCCGAGGGTGCGCGCAAATACCTCACCGCCGGCGAGCGGGACGGCTTCCTGCAGGCGGCGGAGCGGGCGGACCGCCCGGTGCGCACGCTGTGCATGACGCTCGCCTATGCCGGCTGCCGCCTGTCCGAGGCGCTGGCGCTGAGCGTCGATCGCGTCGACCTCGGCGCCGGCGTGCTGGTGTTCGAGAGCCTCAAGAAGAGGTGCCACGGCATCTACCGCACCGTGCCGGTGCCCCCTGCCCTGCTCGAGACCCTGAACATGGTGCACGGCATCCGCGAGCTGCAGGGCCAGCGCGGCAAGGGCCGTGGCGTGCGGCTGTGGCCGTGGTCGCGGATGACCGGGTGGCGCGCGGTGCACGCGGTGATGCAGGCGGCCGGGCTCGACGGCGTGCACGCCTCGCCCAAGGGGCTGCGGCACGGCTTCGGGGTGGCGGCGGTGTCGGCCGGCATCCCGCTCAACATGGTGTAGAAGTGGCTCGGCCACGCCCAGCTCAGCACCACCGCCATCTACGCCAACGCCGTCGGCACCGAGGAGAAGGACATCGCCAGCAGGATGTGGAATTGATAGCGAGCTGGCGCTGCGTTGTGTGCAAGTCTAAGTTTGAGGGATTGTAGGAGGTCCGAATGGACAACACGATTGACGTGACCATCCCAGTCGATGCCGAGGCTGCTCGAGCTCTTGAAAGCCCAGAACGCCGGGAGGCAGCCGGACGATACCTCAGTGATCTCCTTAGAGACGGAGGCATTCGGGTTATTCTTGCGAAAGCCATTGCTGATGCCAAGCAGGAAGCTCACGCGAACGGTCTAACAGACAACGTTATAGATTTAGAGTTAGAGACTTGGCGGAGCGAGCGGCAAGCTTGATCGTCGTCATTGACGCATCAACCTTTATTTCAGCAGCGCTTAAGCCAGACAGTGTTCCAGAGCAAGCGCTTCTTCGCGCGATAGATGGCTCTAACCGGCTAGTCCTCTCTCAAGAAGTCGAGGACGAGTATCGCGAGGTACTCTTCCGTCCGAAATTTGACCGATTCGTTTCGGATGAGCGTCGCCAGCGAATTCTCGATATTGTCTTGGTAGCAGGTGAGAGATTCGAGCCTGTGGAAGTCGTGCAAGAGTGTCGCGATCCCAAGGACGACAAATATTTATCCTTGGCCGCCGCAAGCAGGGCTAACGTTATCGTCAGCGGCGATATACGTCACCTGCTCTCGATCCACCCATGGCAAGGCGTGCATATATTGCGTCCTACAGATTATCTTGCCCTCGCCTGATTAGGTTCTTAGTCAGATCTGGCGATCTGGTTATGCAACATGCTAGCAGGGAAGCTGGGATAACATTTGACTGTAATCCGGATATCCGGATAAACGTAAAAACGGATATCGGGAAAGCCGGAATGACGGAAAGTCGTACACCCATTATCTGCTTCGCCTCGACTAAGGGTGGCGTTGGTAAGACCACTTTAGCCTTTGTGCTGGCTACGGCATTTGCACATCGAATCTCCGGTCACTTAGAATATCGGATCGCCTGCATCGATGCTGATCCAAATACAACTCTTGATACCTCACTCCGGAAGACAGGATTTCCGGAGATTCTTTCCATGGTTAGTGATGCCGAGACGCTGCTGCCGACGCTGCGTGATGCTCAGCGCTCGGCTGACCTGGTTCTGATCGACCTTGAAGGCTCGGCGAACCAAGCCATGCTATATGCTGCCGGCAAAAGCGATCTAGTGATCATTCCGGCTCAACCATCCGCCTTCGATGTACGCGAGGCGAAGAAGACTGCTGGCGTTGTGCATCAGGCTGCTGATTTGGTGCAGCGAGAAATCCCGATCTGCGTGGTCCTAACGCGGACACCGGTGCTGCGCCAGCGCGTGGCAGATCATTCACGGACGCAGTTCGAGAAGGCCGACCTGCCGTTGCTGTCAGTTGAGCTAGTACAGCGCACTGCGTTTCAGACCATGACCTACACCGGACAGCCACCATTTGTGGCTGAGCCGGCTGGAGGAGCTGCGGCCAATGTGGATGCACTCGCCGATGCGGTTGCCAAGCTCATCGGCCTCAGAATCCATCCTCGAGCGGCGGCTGGAGCCTTTGCATGACCCGCAAGCCAAAAGTAGCGCTCCCAGATATTGAGGATGACGATGATACGTTCCGTAACAAGATGCGGCCGCTGGTTGATCGAGCACTCCCGAAAGACCGTAATTCCGGAACACCGGATATACGGAATGATAAAACTCAGTCCAGGCGGAGTTCTGGTCTAGTGGTAGCGGCGCAGCAACAGGAGCTCGTCGAGGCCACTCGAGGTATTAAACGGCGTTTCGAATACGTCATCCCAGAGCGGGTCGGCCGGGCTCTAGCTACAGACGCCGTCAACCGGGGAGTTTCTGCGACCACTCGTCTTCTTGAGGTCCTCCGGGATGCCGGATATCCGGTTATCCCGGAGGACCTGATTGACCTCCGGAAAATGCCGAGACGCTGACAGGCGTTCAATGGGTCGGGCAGACGTATCCTTAGCCAAGCTTCGATCCGAATCATAAAATTCTTGCCTAAATATGCATTCGACAGATCAACGTGTCGAACGCATAGAAGTGGGGGATCTGGTGAGCACCACCCCGCGCCACTAAACAGCGTTTTTTGATCGTCCCCATAACTCACATTTGCGCTGGGGGATCTGGTGAGGCCACTGGGGGATCTGGTGAGCAGGGCTCATAGCGAATCTGCCAGGGAAAGCAGTTATCCCGGGGGATCTGGTGAGCAAACTAATAGTAGAATCTAATAGCTCTTCAAATAGCTTCATCACCAAAGCCCCCAGAGACATCTGTGGATTATTTCTGCATCATCTTCACGGAACAAAAGGTATGGTGATGGGCGAGATTCACGACCTCCTCGAGCACCGAGGTAAGCAAGGCACGATTGAGACGGGACGTGTATCTCGTGACGTGATCGAGGCCGCTTCTGCCTACCTGTCGGAAGAAGATAACGCTCTTGCTTGCGCCTACTCGGGCTGGGCGCAATGTGCCCTGCCACACCGCAGACAGGCTGCCGACAAGGCCTGGGTGGTCAGCTCCGAGCGGATGCGGCTAGTCGTGGAACCAGGACGCAGAACCATCGGAGACACCGATGAGCTGGAATTTGTCGGAGTTCCCTTCGGCTCCTATGCCCGCCTCATCCTGCTGTACCTCCAAACTCAGGCCCTGCGAACCAATTCACGAGAGGTGGAGCTCGGCAGAAGCTGGCGAGCCTGGATGGGCCGAATCGGCGTGCCTTGGGGCGGTAGCTCGGGCAAAGCTGTCAGGGAGCAAGCTGAGTTGGTCAGTCGCTGTAGGCTGACCTTTCACTTCCAAGGCGATGGCCGATCGGGCCTAGTGAACCAGAGCGTAGTGGATGGCGCACTGTTCCTTGAGAATCCAGGAAAGAGCCGACAGGGACGCCTCAGTCTAGAGACTGCTAAACTCAGCGAGGGTTTCTTTGAGGCTCTGAAGAAGCATCCAATACCGCTCCAGGAGGCAGCTATCCGATCGCTAGCGAATAACTCGGCCGCGTTGGATTGCTACATCTGGCTGGCGTACCGGTTACATTCGCTATCTGGAGCCCGACTGGTCACGTGGAAGGCGCTGAAAGCTCAACACGGCGCCGGCTTTAAGGAGCTTTACCACTTCAAGAGCAAGTTCCCTGTCGTCCTACAGCTCGCGATGGCTGTCTATCCAGATGCAAACGTCGAGGTGATCGAGGAGGGGCTGATTCTCAAGCCAAGCCGTCCGCCAGTGCCACCACGGATGACATCCGGACGGAGCGGGTAGCCCTCACCAAATCCCCCACAAGCTTGGCTGCTGCGCTGACCCACGGGCGGTGGTCCGCTAACCTAATGGCCGGCGCGAGCTGGAAGATTTTAACCGCATGATACGCATCATGATGTGTCGCTGGAGTTGAGCACCTCGCACGCATCACGCCTATTCTACGGCCTAGGACAGGTGAAGCGGGTTCGGATCGATCCGTCTGGCATAGGTGTGGCGGCCCATAATGATGAGCGGCCTGACGTGCAGTAGATTGCCTTTTCCGCTGTGCCTCGAGGAATGTGCGTCAGAGGGTCGACTTCGTCTCAGATAATGTGTGCCGAAACAGGTGTTCTATTGAGCGTTCGCCGCGCTTCGATTGCACGCTGCTACAGCTAGATAGTCGAAGGTCCGACGGCGCGCACCAAGCGCTCCGCGGCTTCCGTCATGTGGCGGACGATGGTTGCTCGTGACGCTGCGACGTCTCCGGTGGCGATCGCCGCTACGATCGGGCGGTGGCGCACGGATGCCATGTTGTGAAGGGCGCGGCTCAGGCCGGCATGCATAATGGTGATACGCACCGGGCCCTCGAGCGAGCGCCAGAGACGGAGTAGGGTCGCATTGCCGGAAAGCTCGCAAAGCAGGACGTGAAAGGCGAGGTCGGCCTCGATCTGAGCCGGGAGATCACCCTCGGCCGCGTCGAGGCGGAGGACTGCCGCATCGAGCGCATCGACAGCTGGGCCACGATCGGTGCGGGCGGCGAGGGTTTCAGCGGCGAGCGCCTCGAGAGCGGCACGAGCGGCATAGAGCCCGCGGATCTCGTCATCGCCGACCTCACGGACACGCAGCCTTCCGCGGCTCCGCGCGACGACGAGGCCGTCCTGCTGCAGGTGGCGCAGCGCCTCCCGGATCGTCGCGCGGCTGACGCCGAGAGAAGAAGCGAGCTCCACCTCGTTGAGGTGGTCGCCTGGGCCTAGACGGCCGGTCGTAATGGCGGAGCGCAGTGCGTCGAGACAGCGCTCGCGCAACGTGCTGCGCTCGATCACATCGAGACCGGACGCCACCATCGGACCCCTCTTTGCCTATCGCGACACTTTACAGGGCCAGAGGGCACTCGTATGCCTCTCATTGTCGACAGTCAGACAATAAGGAGGCATGAATGTCGAGCGGGCGGACGGCAGTCGTGACCGGAGCAGCATCGCTCCGCGGCATCGGGCGACGGACAGGCGACAAGCTGGCAGCCGAAGGCTGGGCACTCGCGATCCTCGACATCGACGGAGATGCGGCGGCGGGGGCGGCGGCTGAGATCGCCGCCCGCCACGGTGTCGAAGCGCGTGGCCACCGCTGCGACGTCACCTCGGAGCGGGACATCGAAGAGGCCTTTGCCGCGGTGGAGACGGCGCTGCCGCCGCTCGGCGCGCTGATAAACAACGCTGGGATCACCTCGCCAACGCGCTTCGCGGAGGTATCGGTCAGCGAGTGGGAGCGTGTGATGCGCGTCAACGTGCACGGCTCCTTCCTGGCAACGCGCCGGGCGATGCCGGGGATGGTCGCGCGCGGGTTCGGTAGGGTCGTCATGCTGTCCTCGGTCTCAGCCGAGCGCGGTGGCGGCGTGTTCGGCGGTGTCGCCTATTCGGCGGCGAAGGCGGCACTGCTAGGTTTCGTGCGTGCCCTTGCCCGCGAGGTCGGACCGCACGGAGTGACGGTCAACGCGGTCGCGCCCGGGCTGATCGACACGGACATCACGGCGGGCAAGCTCGACCCCGAGCGCAAGGCGAGACTCATCGCAGACATCCCGGTCAACCGTTCAGGCACGACGGACGACGTCGCCGACGTGATCGCCTTCTTGTGCCGCCCGTCCACCTCATTCGTGACCGGCGCGACCTGGGACATCAACGGCGGTTCCCACATCCACTGACCGAAGTCGACGAAAGGGGAAAGGCCACATGGTCCGGCAAATCGCTGCCCCCGTGCTCGGCTCGCTCGGTTGGTCCTCCGCGGTAGCTCTCGCGCCGATCCTCGTGCTCTTCCTGCTGCTTGGCGTGCTCGGCTGGCGGGCCGAGCGGGCGGCGGGAGCGGCGCTCGCGGCCGCACTGCTGGTCGCGGTCGGCGCCTACGGAGTTGGCATTGGACCGGCGCTCGACATGGCGGCGCTCGGCGCTCTCTTCGGCCTGGTCTCGGTGGCCTGGGTGATCCTGAACGCGCTCTGGATCTACGACGTGACGTTGAGGAGCGGTCATTTTGAGGCGCTTCGCCACGCCTTCGCGCGGGCAGGAGGGCCATTGCCTGTCCAGGTGCTGCTGATCGCTTACGGGTTCGGCGGGCTGCTGGAAGGATTGATCGGCGCCGGCGCGCCGGTGGCGATCACCGTCGCGCCGGAGACCTGCGAGGGCGAGAGCGCCGGTGGCGATCTGCGGCGCCATGCTCGTCGCAGCCGGGATCGCGCCGCTCGAGGCGGCTGTCTGCGCCCTGATCGCCGACTCCGTGCCCGTCGCCTTCGGAACGCTGGCGCTGCCGGTCGTGGCACTCGCGTCGGCGACAGGGCTGCCGCTCGACGCGCTTGGCGCGATGGTCGGGCGGCAGACGCCGTTGCTCGCCGCGCTCGTGCCGTTCATCCTGCTGTTCCTGGTCGGCGGCAGGCGCGCGGTCGGCGAGCATTTCGGCGTGGCTCTGCTCGCCGGGATCGCGTTCGGCGGGACGCAGTTCGCCGTCTCGAACTACGTGTCGGTGCGGCTCGCCGACGTGATGGCCGCCCTCGTCGCCTCGGCGGTCATCATCGGAGTGGCGCGGGCACCTCGCGGCGCAACAGGGATCCGGACGTGCGAGAGCGGCGAGGGGCGGGAGACGGCGCTCGCGCTCACGCCATACGGCCTGATCATCGTCGTTTTCGTCGCGGCGCAATGGGCACCCGTCGCATGGCTGCTTCGTCTCAGCCGCGTCGCCTTCGACTGGCCCGGTCTGCATGTCGCGCTGCCCGACGGGACGCGGGTCTCGACGATCTTTCGCGTCGACCTGCTCGGCGCGACGGGAACCCTTCTGCTGCTCGCCGGACTTCTCGCGGTTGGGGTCCTGCGCGTCCCATTGAGCTCCTACCGTGATGCGGCGCTCGGCCTCGGTGGGGCGGTGCTGACGGTGATGGCGATCTTCGCACTCGCCTTCGTCGCCAACTTCTCCGGCCAGACGCGGACGATCGGGCTGCTGTTGGCTGGCCTTGGTCCGGTCGGCTTCGCGCTCGCTTCGCCGCTGATCGGCTGGATCGGTTCGGCGCTCACCGGCTCCGACTCCTCATCAAACGTGCTGTTCGGCGGCCTGCA
>CAXTGN010000111.1:2595-3923 GCA_964243455.1 uncultured Acidobacteriaceae bacterium | reverse complement strand
CTCGCCGCTGCGTCAAACTCATCGGGCGGCGTCGTCGCCAAAGCGATCAGCGTGCAGAGCCTCGCGGTCGCCTCCGCTACTGTTTCGCTGGTCGGCCAGGAAGCCGCGATCCTTCGCCGCGTGATCGGCTGGAGCATGCTCCTTCTGGTGCTGATGTGCGCGCTCAGCCTAGTGCAGTCGCTGCCACCGGTCGCGCGATTAGTCGTGCCGGGAGTCGGATAAGGCGGGAGAGCGAAATGGGGCGGATCGTCTCAGTGTCGGCAGCGCCTTACGACGGGTGGGAGGCTGCCGTCGTGCTCGAGAGCTTGGCGCGCTGCGGCGCGACGCATGTCGAGCCTGCTTTCATCGTCGGCTACACGGAGCCGTTTGACGAGACGGCGTTCAGTGAGGCCGAAGCGACGCGCTGGTCGTCGCTGCTGCGCGCATCGGGTCTCGGCTGTCACGCGCTCTCGTCGCATATCGACCTCGGACGTGAGGACGCGGTCGCCATCTTTCTCAGACGGATGGATTTTGCCCGACGTCTCGGCGCCCGCGTCATCAACACCAACGCGGCGGTCCGCGAGAACGAGGCCGCGTTCTTCCGCAACATCGAGCCGCTCGTGCAACATGCGGAGGCGATTGGCCTCGTCATCGGGCTCGAGAACCCGGGAGATGCGCGGCCGAACCTCATCGACGTCGCGGCCGACGGGATCGCGCTCGTGCGGCAAATCGCCGCGCCCGAGTTCAGGCTGAACTACGATCCGGGCAACACTGAGAGCCACCGCCCGGACATCGATCCGGTCGCCGATGCGATCTCGGCGCTCGACGCGTGCGCACACCTGCATCTCAAGGCGGTGCGCCGCGTCGAAGACGGCTGGATCAACGTGGTCTTGGGCGAGGGAAACCGGGATCTCGAGCCGCTGCGTGCGGCGCTGGACGCGAGGCCGGAGCTGCCGGTCGGCATAGAGCTGCCGCTTCGCATGCGGCGTGGTCAAGACGCCCAACCGTGGCGGAGGGTCGGGAAGCTGCAGCTGCAGGTCATCGAGGGGGCGGTGCGCAGTTCGCTGGCATGGGTCGGGACGTGAAAGAATGCACAACACCATTCAGACTTGCCGGCAGGGCCGTTATTCCGGCCCTCCTCATAGAAGTCGAGCTACCCTACACCGGCTTATCCTCCCTTTTTCCTCCACCTGCCCAGGCTAGGCAGCGGCATCATCCTGGTCAGCCTTGAAGGCGCGTAGTCCCCGCCGTCGCCAAAGTATCCTGAGATCGGCCGGGCTGACCTGTCGAAGTTCATCGCCTTGCCCATGGTCTTGCAATTGACTGGCCAGATCGAGCAGAGCCCCGAG
>CAXTGN010000111.1:1051-2585 GCA_964243455.1 uncultured Acidobacteriaceae bacterium | reverse complement strand
CAGTGTGGCGCGATCGTCGTCCATCAGTTCGACCAGTCCGGCCTTCTGCACCAGTCCGCCGAGTTCGATGAGCTGACGGGTTCGGGTACGCCGGTCCTGCACCCACTGCCGCTTATCGTCGCGGTTGCGGGCGAGCGCGAGGCGGTTCTGCTGCACGGTCAGGCGATGCAGCTGGGCGGCTGAGACCTGGAGTTCATGCAGCAGCGTCACCGGCTGCCTGGTCCTTCCTGCGCTTGCCTCCCTGCTGAAAGAAGGTTTGGCCGCGTTCGGTCCACCTCGCGACGGCCTCGGGCTGCTTCTTGGCCTGATCCAGAGCAGAGAGGAGCGCACCGACGAGAGCCTCGAAGGGCAGGGTATCGGCGCCGACGATCTGGACGAGCTCGCCGAGCTGGGTGGTCTTCTGTGTCTTGACCTTCTTGGCCTTGAGCATGAGGGCCTGGAGTTCGGCATCGTAGTCACGCGGCTTCCGGGCCATGGTCAGCGTCCGTGCGATCAGGAGCCGAAGACTAGCCACACTGCCGGTTCGGCAGCAAGATGACCCCGAAGCCCGAAAAGCGCGTCATTTGCCTGCTGCAGCGGAGCGGAAGCAGATCAGGAAATGCGCGCTTATAGATCATTGCATGATCTGCGCTGCCGTCGCTAGGATGCTCCCGGCTGACGAGCTGCCGGAGCCTCCTGCGTGGCGATCTACCACTTCAGCGCCAAGGTGATCGGCCGCTCCAGCGGGCGCAGCGCCGTCGCCGCAGCCGCCTACCGCGCTGCCGAATGCCTCTATGACGAGAAGCTCGGCCGCGATCATGACTACACGGCCAAGGCCGGGGTCATCCATCACGAGATCCTGCTGCCGGAGGGTGCCGCACCACGCTGGCTGGACCGTGCCACACTGTGGAACGAGGTCGAGGCCGGAGAGAAGCGCCGCGATGCGCAGCTTGCCCGCGACATCGAGATCTCGCTGCCGCGCGAGCTGGGCAAGGCAGAGGCGATCCGGCTGGCGCAGGACTTCGTGCGCGAGCAGTTCGTCGCTCGCGGCATGGTCGCTGACCTAAACGTGCACTGGACCAAGGCGGCGGACGGCGAGCTGCAGCCGCACGCGCACGTCATGCTGACAATGCGGGAGATCATGCCGGCCGCGAACGGGCAGGCGCAGGAGGTGGGGTTCGGCAAGAAGGTGGTGGCCTGGAACGACCGGGGCCTGCTGAAGGACTGGCGGGAGCGCTGGGCGTCGCTTGCGAATGAGCGGCTGTGTGAGCTCGGCCATGACGTGCGGATCGATCACCGCTCCTACGCGGACCAGGACATTCCGCTGGAGCCGCAGCACAAGATCGGGCCGGCCGGGATGCGGCGTGGACACCGAGGCGAGGAAGCCGAGCGCGCGGCCGAGCATGAGAGCATCGCGCGGCGCAACGGCGAGCGGATCGCGGAGGCACCGGAGATCGTGCTGGACGCGCTGACGCGGCAGCAATCGACCTTCAGCGAGCGGGACCTGGCGCGGTTCGTGAACCGGCACACGGCGGATGCGGTGCAGTTCGCGGAT
>CAXTGN010000111.1:0-1041 GCA_964243455.1 uncultured Acidobacteriaceae bacterium | reverse complement strand
CTGGCGAAAGTGGAGGCATCGCCGGAGCTGGTGCGGCTGGGCGTGGATGGTCGCGGGACGGATCGCTTCACGACGCGGACGATGCTGGCCGCCGAGCAGCGCATGGAGGCGGCGGCGGTGGCGCTGAGCGAGCGGCAGACGCACCGGGTCTCGCTGGAGCGACGGCGGGATGACGCGGGTCTCGGCGACGAGCAGAAGCTGGCGCTGGCGCATGTGACGAGGGCGCGGGATCTCACCGTGGTGGTGGGATATGCCGGCACCGGCAAGAGCACGATGCTGGGCGTGGCGCGGCGTGCGTGGGAGGCGGAGGGCTATACTGTTCGTGGTGCCGCGCTATCCGGCATCGCGGCGGAAGGACTGGAAGGGGGTGCCGGGATCACCAGCCGGACGGTGCACAGCCTGCTGCATGCCTGGAACAAGGGTTACGACGCGCTGTCAGCGCGTGACGTGCTGGTGGTGGACGAGGCCGGGATGATCGGCTCGCGGCAGATGGACGGGGTTTTGACCCAGGTCGAGCGGGCCGGGGCCAAGCTGGTGCTGGTGGGCTATCCCGAGCAGCTGCAGGCGATCGAGGCGGGAGCGGCGTTCCGGGCGGTCGCGGAGCGGGTAGGGGCGGTGGAGATCACCGAGGTGCGGCGGCAGCGGGATGGCTGGCAGCAGCAGGCGACGCGGGAGCTGGCGACCGGGCGCACAGAAGCGGCGCTGGACCGCTACGAGGCGGCCGGGATGGTGTCGGGGCACGCGACGCTTGAGCAGGCCAAGGCGGCGCTGGTGGCGGGCTGGGACGCGGTGCGGCAGGCACGTCCACAGGCCAGCCAGATCATCCTGGCGTATCGGCGCGACGACGTGCGCGACCTGAACCAGCGGGCGCGGTCGGTGCGTCGGGCGGCGGGGGAGCTGGGCGAGGACCGGGTGCTGGCGACGGAGCGTGGCGAGCGCACGTTTGCCGAGGGGGACCGGCTGTACTTCCTGCGCAACGAGCGCGGCCTGGGGGTGAAGAACGGCACGCTGGGCACGGTGGAGCGGATCGCCGGCGATGGC
>CAXTGN010000110.1:0-11808 GCA_964243455.1 uncultured Acidobacteriaceae bacterium | reverse complement strand
ACTACCCGACCGCAACCGGAGACCTCGCCTACACGCCGTTCGGTAGTGACGCCTCAACAACCCACACGTGCGCCAACGGAGTCGGTGGCCTTGGTCTGCTCTGCGTTGCGACAACTGCGGATGCACGGAAAGTGCACTCATCTCCGGTGCGCTGCTGACCCAGGGAGCCCCGTTCCCGAGAAATGCTGCAGGACAGCAGGTGATCCCGCACAGCCTTCTGGATCCAAATGCGTTGCTCTACCTGCCCGGAACCGGAACCGGTGCCATTCCGCTACCCAACGATGGCGGCACAAACTTCATCGCCTCGCCGAAGCAGCCAACGTTTGTCCGTGAAGACGTGGTTCGCGTCGAACACAACTTCAGCGACAAGTACCATCCCCTCGGCAGCTAGATTCACGATGCCATGTCACAGACCATCATCCCCACCCAATGGAGTGGCGACAGCTATTCCACCGTCGGCGATGTGTTCTCCAATCCTTCATGGGCAGCCGTCGTTAAGCTGAGTCAGCAGCTCACGCCCACGCTGCTCAACGAGACTGCCTTCAACGTCAACGGCAACACCATTAGCGTGACTCCTACCGGCATTTATCAGCAGCCTGCAGGATGGACCGCCAGCAGCTACTTCCCCGGCAACAACGCCCTGAACCGTCTCCCGCAGATCGGTTTCGGCGGAGGCTGGAGCAGGACCAACTCATCCTGAGGCAGGATCCCAACTCCGCCCAGGCCGACATGATTGCGGGAGAAGCCCTGGACGCAAAAGGTGACAGCACAGGCGCCATCGCGCGATTCCGCGCCGCCGAGGCTGTCGCACCCAATACCCCGGACCTCCACCTCGGTCTCGGCTATCTGCTCTGGAAGGGGGGCAACTTCGCTGACGCGGAGCCCCAGTTCGAGGCGGAACTCAAACTCGATCCCACTCACACCCAGTCGCTTACATACAAAGGCGACCTCGCCATCAAGAAGAACGACTGGGCCGCAGCCCGTCCAGCCTTGGAAGGAGCTGCCGCGGAGCCCAACGCCGTCCGGCTCACCTGGCTGGACCTCGACCTGGTCAATGTTCATGACAAGCGCAACCGGGAAGCCGAGGAGGACTTCCACCGCGCTATCGCACTCGCACCCGACGACCCGGACGCGCACTACCGCCTCGCCCGCCTCGCCCGCCTCTGGGCCACATCGCGGAAGCCAACGCCGAGCTTGCAAAGGTGCAGCAGCTGCATAAAGTCAAAGACGAGGTGCTCCTGCAACACATCGCGCCGCGATCACCGACCAAGCAGCCCTGAGGCGATAGCCTCTCTTTTGTTGTCATTCCCAAAGGGAATCAGCGTTGTTTGTCATTCCCGAAGGAAATCTGCGTTGTTTATCATCCCCGAAGGGAATCCGCGTTTGCCCTTTCTACCTGGGTCCCAGCCGGTACACCACGCCGACACCCACACGAAGATTATTCTGTCGGGTATTCACTCCGTTCAAAGCGTGCGAGTAGACCCAGTTTGCCTCCAGCGGAACGGCAGAGATCCGCGGCGTGAGATACACCTCCACCCCTGTCCCTACCTCCCCGGCGAAGTATGTGTTGTTGGACTTGTACACGTAGTAATTTGAGGACACCTTGGACGCACCGGCCAGCAGCTGCGCATAGGGCGTGTACCGCGTCGAAGTCCTGTAGGTGTAGCGAGGGCCAAAGACGTAGTTGAAAATGCTGATCTGCTCGTCCGTTCCGTTGATTTTCGCGTTGCTTCCGTAGTACACATCGGCCATCAAGCCGAGGTCAGAACGGAAGGAGCGAAGCACCTGCACGCCACCACCCTGCATCCAGAAGCATCCGCACTGGCCCGGAGGCGCATTGGCGTGCGTTGCTTGGTATTGCACACCTACCTGAAGCGGCGCCGCCTGCCCCATCTCCAGCCCAAACGGAGCCTGTGCACCGTTCTGTCCACGCGCCCACGGGCTTGCAATCAACATACACAGGGCGAACAGACCGAATTGCATCCAGCGTTTCATTGAAAACCTCAAGGAGATAGGGCCGCGTCCGGCTCGCCTGGTCTGGTGAACTTGCATTGCCCGGTAGTTAGCGGACATTCAGGGTCACCGTTGTAGAGCGCTGGAGCGTACCGCTTGTCCCAGTCACCGTGAGGGTGTAGCTCGTCGGCGCCGGACCGAAGTAGCCGCCGCCGCAGCCCGTCAAAGGTGCGATGACGCCGAAGGACGCAAGGCAAAGGAGCATCGTCAGCATGACCTTCGGCACGCGCCGCCGAACACGCGGAAGTCCAAGCAGCGGGATCAGGCAGGCCCACAGAACAGCAGCCTCATAGCTCTTCGCACGCTGTTTCTGCTCGAGCTTGGCGGTCAACTGGCTAAGCGTCTGGACAGTCATCGTGGACGGCTGACCACCCGCTCCGGGTGTGACCGTCCCGGGCGCAAAGCTCGCGTTGAAGCTGGCCGGTAAACCGGTCACCGTGAGCACGACCGGCGCTGTGAAGGAGACCCCGGTGACAGGGTTCACGGTGATATTGAATGCCGCGGGGTTCCCGGGATCAACGGTGACGGTCGCCGTCGTATTCCCCACGACGTAGTCGCTGATCTGTTGTGCGACGGCGGCCGAGGTGGAAGCCGCGTACACGCCGTCTCCCGTGTAGGACGCCGTGACATTGTGCACGCCGCCCGCCAGGGTCGCGGTCACGAAGTTCGCCACGCCCGAGCCATTGAGCGGTGTCGTACCCAGCACAACCGTACCGTCATAAAACGTCACAGTGCCTGTCGGTACGATGCCCGCATCCGTGGTCGGTACCGTCGCCGAGAACGTCACGGACTGGCCGACAATGGCCGGGTTCAGCGAAGAGGTCAGAGCGATCGTTGACGTTGCCGCGACCACAACCTGGGTAAGCGCTACGGACGTAACTGTGGCAAATGGGCTGCCAGCCGCTGGTGTGAACGTCGCCGTGATCGCATGCGAGCCGACCGTCAAGGCCGAACTGCTCAGCGTCGCTGCACCGTTGTTCACAGTGACTGTCCCTAGAGCCGTCGCCCCGTTATAGAAGGTCACTGTTCCCGCAATCGTGCTTGTGGATGTTGTAGACAGGGTGGCCGTGAATGTGACCGCGCTGCCGACCATGGAGTTGTTCTGCGAGGAGGCCAAACCGATCAGGGCGACGCCGCCTGCGACGTTATCCGTGACGGCAGGGCTTGTCCCCGCGTTGTAGTTCGCATCGCCACTGGTCTTGGCCGTGATGGCATCAACTCCTTGCGGCAGGGCGGACGTGGACAGGGTTGCGACCCCGTTTGCGATCGTCGCTGTGCCCAGTGCCGTCGTTCCGCTATAGAAGGTAACCGTTCCGGTTTCGCCTGCGGGAACGCTCTGCGTGAGCGTGACCGAGGTGCCGAACACAGCATTCAAGGGCGATACGGCCGGTGCGGCCAACGTCGGGCTGGTCTTCCCGATGCTCACCCAACCCGAGCCGGTGCTGCCAAGGTAGTTGGCATCTGCGGCCTGGCTCACCGAGACGGCGTTGGATCCTACCGGTTCGTTTGCTGACGGCAGATTCGCCGTGCAGGTCAGTGTTCCCTTCGTCGCCGTGCAGCTCGAGGCCTGCACGGTCACTGTGTTGCCAAGGGCGTCTGTGATGGTGATCGCCCCGGTTGGCGCGGCCGCGCCCCCGTAAGGAATGCTGACCGCGATCGCAGCCGTCGCTGCGCCGTAGGAGCCTCCACCCGTGACGACATCCTTCGCGGTTGCGGGTGCTTTGCCGATGCTTACGGTTCCCGTCCCGGTGCTGCCGGCGAAGACAGCGTCCGGTGCCTGGTTCACGTTGACCGTGTTGTTGCCTACAGGCTCGTTCGCCGTGGGGAGTTTTGCCGTGCAGGAGAGCGCGCCCTTCGCTGCGGTGCAGCTTCCTGCAGGTACAGTGACGGTATTGCCATAGGAATCCGTCAGCGTGATCGTGCCGCTTGGAGCCGCCGATCCGGTGTAAGGAACCGTCACCGTTACAGCCGTTGTAGCCGCTCCGTAGCTGCCCTTGCCCGTGGCCGTGTCTCCAATGGTGGCGCCGGCTTTGTTGATGATCACGGCACCGGTGCCCGTGCTGCCGTTGTAGTTGGTATCAGGAGCCTGCACCACCGTGACCTGGTTCGTTCCCAGGGGATCGTTCGTCGTCGGCAGATTCACGCTGCAGGTCAACGTCCCCGCCGCCGTGCAGCTCGATGCTGCCACCGTCACCGTGTTGCCAAGCGTGTCAGAGACAGTGATCGCGCCCGTAGGTGCTGCCGCGCCCGCGTAGGGGATCGTCACGGTAACGGCTGTGGTAGCCGTGCCGTAGGTGCCCGTGCCTGTCACGGCGTCGCTGTTGGTTGCGGGCGCTTTGTTGATCGTGACGGTCCCGGTGCCGGTGCTGGCGCCATGGTTCGCGTCAGCCGTCTGGTTCACGGTCACGGTATTGGATCCCACTGGCTCGCTCGCCGTGGGCAGAGCCGCAGTGCACGTCAGCGTGCCGGACGCGGTTGTGCAATTGGTGACGGTCACCGTGTCCCCGTGCGTATCGGCCAGTGTGACGGCACCCGTGGGCGTGGCGCCGGTGTACGGGATGCTGACTGTAACGGTAGTTGTCGCTGCGCCATAGGTCCCCGTTCCGGTGACCCCGTCGGTACCTGCCGCGGCCTTGCTGATGGTCACAGTGCCCGTACCCGTGCTGCCGATGTAGTTGGCATCACCAGTCTGCGCAACCGTGACCGTGTTTGCCCCCACCGGCTCGTTGACCGTGGGCAGATTCGCGATGCAGCTCAGAGTTCCAGCCGAAACCGTTGTGCACACCGAGGCCTGAACCGCGACCGTCTCGCCCAGGCTGTCTATCACCGTGATGACACCGCTGGAAGCGACGGCGCCAGGGTAAGGAATCGTCACCGTGACGGGCGTTGTCGCCTGTCCATACGTTCCCTTGCCCGAGGCCGTGTCCGTGGTCGTCGCCAGGGCCTTGTTGATCGTGACCGTGCCGCTTCCGCTGCTGGCGCTGTGGTTGATGTCAGCAGCCTCGTTCACCGTCACAGGATTCGCACCCACTGGCTCGTTGGCCGTAGGCAGAGTGGCCGCGCAGGTGAGCACGCCCGATGCCGCTGTGCAGCTTGAGGCCTGCACCGTGACAGTGTTGCCGTGCGTGTCCGCCAGGACGATCGCGCCTGTGGGCGCAACCGAGCCAACATAGGGGATCATCACCGTAAGGGGCGTGGCTGGGGCACCGTAGGTCCCTGTACCCATAGCGGTATCGGCGCCCGCGACTGCCTTGCTGACCGTCACCGTCCCCGTGCCGATGCTGCCGCTGTAGTTGGAGTCACCGATCTGCGTGACCGTGACCGGGTTGCTGCCCACCGGCTCGTTCGCCGTGGCCAGATTCAGCACGCAGGTAAGCGTTCCTTTGGAGGCCGTGCAGCTCTGGCCCGGAATCGTCGCCGTATTTGCGAACCCGTCTGACACGGACACGGCACCCGTAGGCGCCACCGTGCCCGCGTAGGGGATGGTGACCGTGACCGCAGTCGACGCCGCTCCATAGCTGCTTGTACCGCTCGCCGTGTCATTCGTGGTGGCAGCTGCCTTGTTGATGGTGGCCGTGCCCGTGCCTGTGCTGGCGCTATGGTTTGCGTCAGCGGTCTGGTTCACTGTGGCAGGATTCGAACCCACCGGCTCGTTCGCCGTGGGCAGGTTGGCGGTGCAGGTCAGGACCCCCGTAGCCGTCGTGCAGCTCGAGCCTGGCACCGTCACGGTATTACCCAGCGTGTCCGTGACGGTGATCACACCCGTTGGCGCTGCGCTGCCAACGTAGGGGATCGTCACCCTAACCGGCGTCGTCGCGGCCCCATAGCTGCCCGTACCCGTGACGCTGTCGGAGCCTGCAGAAGCCTTGTTGATCGTGACCGTGCCCGTGCCCGTGCTGCCGCTGTAGTTGGCATCGCCAACCTGCGCCACCGTAAGCGGATTTGCACCCGTCTGTTCGCTGGCTGTGGGCAGGTTCGCCGTGCAGGTGAGCACACCCGCAGCCGCCGTGCAACTTGAGGCCTGCACCGTGACCGCTTCACCGAGGCTGTCCGTGGCAGCAATCGCCCCCGTGGGAGCTGCTGTTCCGGCATAAGGAATGGTGATGACGACTGGCGTGGTCACCGCGCCGTACGTTCCCGTACCCGTAACCGAATCGTTGGCTGTCGGCGCTGCCTTCGTGACAGTGACAGTGCCGTTGCCGGTGCTGCCGCTGTAATTTGAATCGCCGGCCTGATTCACGGTTACTGGATTGCTGCCCAGCGGCTCCGTGGAGGTCGGCAAGGTCACAACGCAGCTCAGCACGCCGTTCGATCCCGTGCAACTGGAAGCCTGCACCGTGACCGTGTTACCGAAGCCATCCGAAACTGTGATCACGCCGCTTGGAGCGACCGAGCCCGGGTAGGGAATGCTCACGTTCACCGGCGTTGTGGCCGCGCCATATGCACCGGTACCGGTGGCCGTATCGGCGCTCGTGCTCAGTGCCTTGCCGATGGTGATCGAGCCCGATCCGGTGCTCGCCGCGTACACGGCGTCTCCAGCCTGCTTGACCGTGGCGGCATCCGTACCGACCGGCACATTCACCGAAGGCAGATCCGCCGGGCAGGTGAGCATGCCGCTTGCCGCCATGCAGCCCGAGGCAGAGACCGTCACCGTGTTGTTCAGAGCATCCGTGACCGTCACGGCTCCCGTGGGGGCCATGGCGCCGGCATAAGGAACGGTGACCGTCACCGGTGTGGTGGCCGCGCCATAATTCCCTGTTCCCGTCACCGTATCCTTCGTCCCACCGGTAACCTGACTGATCGTGAGCGTCCCAATGGCACTGCCGGCCGGGTAGTTCGAATCGGCCGCCACATTGACCTGGATCCCGTAGCTTCCAATGCCAAACGTAGATGTCGGGTAGTCAGCCGTGCAGGTCATCGGCGATGACCCTGAAGTGCAAACACCTTGCACCGAGACACCCGAACCACCGGTCACCGTGAAGGTCACCTGTCCCGTCGGCGGGGGGCCGTTGTAGACGATGTTCGCATACAGCGTGGCCGAGGCCGTGCCATAGGGCACTAGCACACTGCTCACGTTGCTGCCGGTAGCCAGGATGGGCGAGACCGGCGTTGTAGCCGTCGGTGTGATGGTCAGCAGAGCCGTTGCGGCGCCCTGCGGATAGTTGCTGTCGGGGGCCTCGGTAGCCGTGATGAGATAGGTACCCGACGCCAGGGAAGCCGTGGGATAGCTTGCCGTGCAGGTCAGCGGTGAGAGGCCTGCGGTGCAGGTGGCCGCCACCGGCGTGCCGCCCGGAAGATTGAAGGTCAGCCCACCTGTGGGGATGGGACCGGTATAGGTCAGGCTGGCCGTCAACGTCGTCGATGCCGTTCCCGCGCTGATCAGGACGTTGCTGACATTGCTGACCGAATCCAGGATCGGGCTCACTGTTCCCTGGGCAACGGTCAGGGTCCCCGTGGCGCTGCCGGCGGTGTAGTTGCTGTCCGCTGCCTCGTTTGTTGTGATCGTATATGTGCCAATCGGCAGGGCCGCAGTGGGATAGAACGCTGTGCAGGTCTCTGGAGACGCTCCCGTGCTGCAGTTCGCTATGACAGGCACTCCGGTGCCGACCGCGAACGTGACCGCGCCGCTGGGCGCAACCGCTCCACCGTAGGACAACGATGCCGTGAGCAGCGTGGATGCTGTGCCCTGCGTGATGGTCACGTTCTGCACACTGGAGGCGGTGCTGCCAATGGGGCTCACAGGCGAGGTCGTGATCGTGACCGTGCCGGAACCCGTGCTGCCGTTGTAGTTGGCATCCCCGGCCTGGGCGACCGTGACCTGGTTCGCACCGAGCGGCTCATTCGCCGTAGCCAGGTTCACCACGCAGGTGAGCTGCCCGTTCGCAGCGGTGCAACTTGAAGCCGCGACGCTTACAGTGCTGCCCATGCTGTCCGTCACGGCGACGGCGCCACTCGGGGCGACGGCACCGGCGTACGGAATCGTGACCGTGACGGGAGTCGTCGCCGCACCGTAGTAGCCGGTCGCAGTTGCCTGATCCGCGTTCGTCGTGGCGGCCTTGTTGATGTTGACGCTGCCGGACCCGGTGCTGCTGGCGTGATTGGCGTCTGCAGCCTGCGCCACCGATACCGGATTGTTCCCAACCGGTTCATTAGCTGTAGGCAGAGTGGCCGGGCAGACCAGCGCGCTGGCGGAGGCCGTGCACACCGTGGCCGCCACCGTCACCGTATTCCCAAGGGCATCATTTACGGTGATGTTCCCGGTGGGCGCCGTCGTTCCACTGAAGGGAACCACAATGGTGATCGGTGTTGCCGACGCTCCATAGGAGCCCGATCCGTTCGCGGAGTCGCCACCATGGGCGCCTGCCTGGTTGATCGTGATGGTGCCGGATCCTGTGCTGCCGCTGTAGTTGGCATCCCCAAGCTGGCTCACGCTCACGGAATTACCGCCAACAGGTTCATTGGCCGTGGGCATGCTCGCTGTGCAGGTGAGCGCGCCACCGGAGATCACGCAGCTCGATGCCTGAATCCCAACGGTGTTCCCGAAGGTATCTGAGACCGTGATGGCTCCCGTGGGCGCGGCAACGCCCGCATACGGGAGCGTGACCACAACGGTCGTGGTCGCCGCACCGAAGCTGCCCGTACCATTTACCGAGTCCGTGGTCGTGGCAGCAGCTTTCGCCATGGTGAGCGTGCCGGTGCCCGTGCTGCCGCTGTAGTTGCCGTCAGCCGCCTGCGTGATGCTCAGCCTGTTCGAACCCACAGTTTCATTGGCCGTCGGGAGGTTGATCGCGCAGGAGAGGGCGTTGCCGGAAACGGAGCAGCTCGAGACAGTGACCGAGACCGAGTTCCCTGAGGTGTCCTTCACGGTTATGGAGCCCGTCGGTGCCGCGGTCCCCGCGAAGGGGATCGTCACGGTAACGGGCGTCGTCGCCGCGCCATATGCGCCTGTTCCGGTGGCAGTGTCGTTGGCGGTCGCTGGTGCCTTGCCGATAGTGACCGTGCCCGAGCCGGAGCTGCCGCCGTAGTTCGCGTCCGCCGCCTGGCTTACGGTCACGAGGTTCTGCCCAACCGGTTCGTCCGCTGTGGGCAGGTTCGCCGAACAGCTCAGGCTGCCGCCGCTGGCTGTGCAGGTCGAGGCCAGGATCGTGACGCTGTTGTTATGCGTATCCGTAAGGGTGATCGCTCCCGCAGGCGCAATCGAGCCCGCATAGGGGATGCTTACCTTTACGGCTGTCGTCGCGACGCCATACACGCCTGTGCCGGTGGCGGTGTCACCTGCGGTGGAGCTCGCCTTGCCGATGGTGACCGTACCGGAGCCGGTGCTGCCGCTGTAGTTGGCGTCACCTGCCTGGCTGATCGAAACCGCGTTGCCGCCCAGCGGCTCGTTTGCGGTGGGGAGAGTGGCCGTGCAGGTCAGCACACCGCTCGACGCCGTGCAGCCGGTCGCCTGGACGGTGACCGTGTTGTTGAGGCTGTCGCTCAGCGTGATCGCACCGCTGGGAGCCGTCGTGCCCGCGTACGGAATGGTGATCGTGACCGCTGTGGAAGCTGCGCCATAGGTGCCGCTACCCGAAGCCGAGTCCTTGGATGTTGCCGGGGCCTTGCCGATGATGACCAGACCCGTGCCGGTGCTGCCGCCGTAGTTGCTGTCCCCTGCCTGGCTCTCCGTGAGCTGATTGCCGCTGCTGCTGACAGGCTCGTTCGCCGTCGGCAGACTCGCCGTGCAGGTCAGCTTGCTGGAAGCGGCCGTGCAGTTCGCAGTCGTGATCGTAACGGTGTTGTTGAACGTATCCGCAACCGTAATAGCGCCGGTAGGAACCGCGGAAGCCGTATACGGGATCGTCACCGTGATGGGCGTCGTCGCTGCACCATAGGTGCCGCTGCCCGTCGCCGTGTCACCGGTGGTTGCCACCGCCTTCGCGATCGTCACCAGCCCGGTGCCGGTGCTGCCGCTGTAGTTCGTGTCCGCCGCCTGGCTGACCGTGACCGTGTTGCCGGTAGTACTCACCGGCTCCTTCGCCGTCGGCAGGCTTGCCGTGCAGGTCAGCTTGTTGGAACCAGCCGTGCAGGTCGAAGCCTGAATGGTCACGCTCTCTGCGTAGCCGTCCGTGACCGTGATCAAACCCATCGGCGCGACGGAGCCCGCGTAGGGGATGGTCACGGTGACGGGCGTCGTTGCCGCACCATAGGTCCCGCTGCCGTTTGCCGTATCGTTGGCCGTCGCCGTGGCTTTCGCGATCGTTACCAGGCCCGTGCCGGTGCTGCCGATGTAATTGTTGTCCGCGGCCTGAGTCACGGTAACGGAATTGCCCGTAGCATTCACCGGTTCGGTGGCCGTCGGCAACGTCACCACGCAGCTCAACTTGCTCGCCGAGGCTGTGCAGGTAGAGGCAACGACCGTAACCGTATTACCCAGGGTGTCGGCAAGCGTAATCGCCCCTGCCGGAGCATTGATTCCGCTGTAGGGTATGGTCACGGTAACCGGCGTGGTCGCGGCACCGTAGGTACCGCTGCCCGTGGCCGAATCCCCAGTCGTCGCCGGAGCCTTCACGATCGCG
Organism: uncultured Acidobacteriaceae bacterium; assembly: GCA_964243455.1. Classification (GTDB taxonomy): domain Bacteria; phylum Acidobacteriota; class Terriglobia; order Terriglobales; family Acidobacteriaceae; genus Granulicella. Next base: position 1,237 of record CAXTGN010000110.1, on the reverse strand, counting down.
ATCGCCCCGGAGCCCGTGCTTCCAGCGTAATTCGCATCCGCGGCCTGCGTGATCTGGACTGGGTTGCCGCTCGCGTTCACCGGCTCGTTCACCGTCGCCATATTGGCCGTGCAGGTGAGTTTGCCGCTTCCTGCGGTGCAGTTGGAGGCCTGGATCGTTGCGGTCTCGCTGTACCCATCCGTGACCGTGATCAAACCAGCCGGAGCTACGGATCCAACATACGGGATCGTCACCGTGATGGGCGTCGTCGCTGCACCATAGGTGCCGCTGCCCGTCGCCGTATCGCTCGTGGTCGCTGCCGCTTTGCCCATGACGATGCTGCCCGCACCGGTGCTTCCGCTGTAGTTGGCGTCCGCGGCTTGCGATACAGTGACGGGATTACCCGTCGCATTGATGGGCTCATTAGCCGTGGGAAGATCGCCCGTGCACGTCAATTTGCCGCTGGCTCCCGTGCACGTGTTGGCCTGAATGGTCAACGTGTTGCCGTGGGTATCCGTAACCGTGATCGCACCTGTTGGGGCTACGGCGCCAGCATACGGAATGGTCACCGTGACAGGCGTTGTCGCTGCACCATAGGTCCCGCTGCCTGTCGCCGAGTCGCCCGTGGAAGCCCCCGCCTTACCGATGATGACAACCCCTGTACCCGTGCTGCCGCTGTAATTGCCGTCCCCCGCTTGCGAGATGCTGATGCTGTTGCTGCTTGTGCTGACCGGTTCACCGGCCGTGGGCAGATTGGCCGTGCAGGTCAGCTTGTTTGCCGCCGCCGTGCAACTCGACGCCTGGATGCTGACGCTCTCCCCAACGCCGTCCGTCACCGTAATCAGGCCCGTCGGCGGCGTCGCACCCGTGTACGGGATCGTGACCGTAATCGGCGTCGTTGCCGCACCGTATGTACCGGCGCCGCTTGCCGAGTCGCCCGTGGTAGCCGCAACCTTGGCGATCGTCACCAGACCTGTGCCGGTGCTGCCGTTGTAGTTCGCGTCGCCAGCCTGCGAGATCGTTACCGCGTTGCCCGTTGCACTCACCGGCTCCTTGGCCGTCGGCAGATTGCCCGTGCAGGTGAGCTTGCCCGACCCCGCCGTGCAGTTGGAAGCCTGGATCGTGACCGTTTCAGAGAAGCCATCCGTCACGGTGACAAGACCCGTTGGCGCCGTTGCACTCGAATACGGAATGGTCACGGTCACCGGCGTAGTCGCGAACCCATAGGTGCCGCTGCCCGTGGCCAAATCGTTCGTCG
>CAXTGN010000109.1:0-11826 GCA_964243455.1 uncultured Acidobacteriaceae bacterium | reverse complement strand
GGCCTGGAACGGGCGAAGTGGCGCCTGTGGCATGGGCGCTGGCCGAGGTGCCGGCACAGGCTTGCCGCCCTGTGTCGCTGGACGGAGTGCCGGGCCCTGCGCGAGGTGGCCGGCATCGACAAGCTGCGCCAGCGCACCGCCGACCTGCTCGGCTATCTCGAGCGCAACGAGGCGGCGCTGGTGCCCTATGCCGCCCGGCGTCGTCACGGTGAGCCGATCGCGACTTCGTTCGTGGAGAGCGCGATCGACGAGATCATCTCCTGGCGCATGGCGAAGAGGCAGCAGATGCGCTGGAGCCGGGCCACGGTGCAGCCCTTCCTGGACGTGCGCACCGCCGTGCTGAACGATACGCTCGAGGATGTCTTCCGCCGCCGTCACCCGGGCTTTCGATCCGCCAACGACGATCGGCAACCAATAGCCGCCGCAGCCTAATCACCTCCCATAACTCTGCATGGTCTCGTCATGCTGCCCTGACTGCGTCTGGCCGGCGGCACAAACGGTGTTCCGGCAGCCTGTGCCTTTCACACCTGGTCGGGCCGTCAGGTGCCCTTACCGGCCGGCGCGTGTGAACAAGCGCCGAAGTGGGACCCCTTCCGAAAGCAGATGCAACTTGCTGACTTCACAGTGGAGGATGGCGGGTAAAAGGTCCCGGTCTGCGCCGCCCTGGACCTCACCCTTGCGGCATTTTTCTGCGTCAGTTCAATGTGGCAAACTCAACTCCAGCAGGGTCCCGGTCGGCCGCTTATGCACATCCTCGTGCGACGGTCGCACCTAACGAACATAGGGAGAGACTAAATGTCCATGTATCTGGGCCTTGGCCGGCGTTCTCTGCTTGCTGGTACGGCAGCTTCGGGGGTGATTGCGGGCAAGCCTCGCGCCAGCCGCGCGCAAACACGCCCGATTCGGATCGGCGTGCTGACCGATCTGTCTAGGCCTTATAGCGACACCGGCGGGCCCACCAGCGTCGCGTCGGCGCGGCAGGCCGTCGAGGATTTCGGGGTAGGGCACGGGCTGGCCGTGGAGGTCATCGCGGCGGATCATCGGCAAAAGCCTGATGTTGCAGTGTCCATCGCGCGTGAGTGGTTCGACCGTGGCGACGTGGATGCAGTGGCTGACGTCAACAACAGTGCCATCGCCTTCGCTGTCACCGAGTTGGCGCAGGCGATGGACAAGGTGCAGCTCAACACGGGAGCGTTCTCGGCCGACATCGCCGGGGCGCGCTGCAGCCCCAACTTGGTGCATTGGGGATCGGACTCCTGGCAGATCGCTAAGACCATGGCGACCGCACAGGCGGCGACCGGCAGAAACAAGTGGTTCATCATGGCGGCCGACTACGCGTTCGGCGCGGCCATGCAGCGCGACCTCACGACCTTCGTTGCCAGCACCGGCGGGACGCTCGCCGGGGCGGTGAAGTACCCCTTTCCAGGCACGGCCGATTTCTCGTCCTACTTGCTTCAGGGGCGTTGTTGCATAGATGCCGCCGGTGGCGCCGCAGCCAGGGGCAGTGTAGAAGGTTTGTTCCTTCCCTGATCCCTGGATGCCCACCTTGCCGTTCAAGCTGAACCAAGACCGCCGCTGTCACATTCCAAAGCAGACGCACAAGATCATGAACTGGCGTGAGTATGATGCCAGCTTGCGCCAGCGCGGCAGCTTGACGGTCTGGTTTACCGACGACGCCATCGAGGGCTGGCGGGCGCAGCTGCGCACTACCCCGGGCGGCCAACCCTCGTATTCGCCTCTGGCAATCTTGACGGCACTCACGCTCAAGGCCGTGTTCCACCTGGCACTGCGGCAAACGGAGGGCCTGATCGGCTCCGTCATCGGCCTGCTCGGGCTCGATCTGGCGGTGCCGGACCACTCGACCCTATGCCGCCGGGCGGAGACGCTTGAGGTGCCACGCCCGCAAGCGCGCAGAGACGGCGAACCCCTGCACCTGCTGGTGGACAGCACAGGCCTAAAGCTCTGCGGCGCGGGCGAGTGGCTGGTCGAGAAGCACGGCACCAAGACGCGCCGGTCCTGGCGCAAGCTGCACATCGGCTTGGACGCCGACACCGGGCAGATTGTCGCGGCGACGCTGACCCTCAAAGACGTCGACGACGGCGCCGAGGTGGGCCCCTTGCTGGACCAGGTGGCGGCATCGGTGTCGTCCTTCACCGCCGACGGCGCGTACGACCAGGAGGGCGTGTCCGCCGCTGTGGCCGAGCGCTATCCCGAAGCGGCGATCACCGTGCCGCTGCGGTCAACGGCCGTGCAGAGCGAGACGGCCGCGACCGCGCCCACGCAGCGCGACCGCCACCTGCGGGACATTGCCGAGCATGGACGGGCCGCCTGGCAGAAAGCCTCCGGCTACACGAAGCGGTCCTGGGTCGAGGCGGTCATGAGCCGGTTCAAGCAGGTGATCGGTGACGGGCTGCGCTCGCGCACGGACGAGCGCCGGGCGACCGAGGTGGACGTGGCCGTCCATGCCCTCAACCGCATGCTGGAACTCGGACGCCCGATCTCCGTCCGTATCGCCTGAACCACAGCAGGGCCTGGGGTAACTGCGCCTACACGTCTGCTCCATGCAACACGGCTGCGTGGGAGCTTGGGTTGCGCCATGGCTATGCCTCCCCCAACCAGTCTTTGAGGGTGTCCAGCGCGAACAGCGCGTCTCTGTCGCCCATCCAAGCCCCGTCGCTGGTTCGGTTCTTGTCCATCTGGGCGACCGCAACCGCCGCCTTGGCTCGGTGCCCAACCTGTGTGACCGGCACCAGGTCACTGATCTTGTCGGCCACCTGCCAGCTTTCGTGGTGCGCCGCCTCCCAATCGTCGTTGCCTTCGAGGTAGGCCAGCGCGTGCAGCCGGTCATACTCGGCACACAAAACCAGCAGCGCGGCATCAGGGCTAGGCGTGACCGGAAACGCAGGCATTTCCCCGACCAGACTGCGGACCAACACCAGCGTCAGTCTCTCGTCGGTGAGGCCCTCCATCGGATCGCCCTTAAGCAACTCGGCATCCCACAATGCCAAGCTACCGGCTAAAGCCTTGAACCCGGCCAGCGTGGACGGGCGCAAGGCGGTGATCGCGTCCAGGATCGGGGCCTGCTCGTCGCTCACAGTGCCCGTCATCGCGTCGGCACGGTCCTGGTCAGCAGCGGTCGTGATGTCGGCAAATGCGGCCCGCAACTTGTGCTCCAGGGTATCGAACTCGGCGCAGAGGGCAATCAGCCTCGCATCGGGCTGGAGGGCTTGAGCGGCAACTGCAGTGCCAGAGCCGGCCAGAGCCATCACGGCCGGCACTGTGGAAAGCAGGCGGCGGCGATTCATGAGCGTGCCTCCGCACTCAACCACATGCCATCGGCCGAGTAGCCGTCCGGCAGAGGTCCGTACAACCGGGTCAGCCGGGCGATGATGGCTCCGCGCGCCGGACGCACCATGTCCCGCAGCAGCGAGGCCAGCACCGGCGTGGTGCGGTCGCAATCCTCCGCGTCATCGTAGGCGTTCCGATCTAGCGCCACGAAGGCGAGGGCCTTCGCCTGCCAGCCTTCTGGAGTCGTAGCGGGCGTCGCGGCGATCCACTCCCAGGTCGCGCGGTCAAAGACCCACATATCGGAAGCGGCCTGTTCGTCGGCTGCATTGTCTGGGGCCGTGACATATCGAAACCAGCCGGTCAGCTCGGCTTCTGCGAACCGCTGGCATGTCTCGATCAGCTCCGCATCGCGGGTCTGCGCGCCGACGCTGCTTGCGAGCACGGCGGGGGCAGACGCCGCCAGGGCGAACGGAACCAAGCCGAGCAAGTCTCGCCGCCGCGTAGTATGGTTGGAAACGGTCTGGAGCATGGTGGGTGTCACCTTTGTTCTGGGCTGGGCGCAGGTGGGGCCGTAATCCCCGCCTGCGCCGCCTATGCCGAGGAAGCCGCCCCGGCGCGGATGGCGTCAGGCCGCAGGCGTGGAGCCTGCTTCCGACGCGATGGGGGTGCGGAGGCGCGTTAGGTCCGCGACGCGCGCCGACCAGGTGGCGATGCCCTCAGCAGCCCGGGCGAGGTCCGCCGCAGTCGCAGCCTGATCCTGCATCGCCTGCCAGTGTCGCAGGCTGAACCGGGCGTGCGCAGCGGCATCGAACACCGGCACCAGCGGGCTGTTTTCAGGGTGCGTCCAGCCCGACGCGCAGGACGTGCACACGCCGCTGGCCCGCTCCAGGTCGGAGAACAGCGGCACATCGCAGGCCCGCGTGGTCCACTCCTGCCCGGTTGGCGTCATGGCGCCCGTCGTCAGGTTCATGGTGGAGTGCCGCACCAGCACGCGGCGCAGGGTGTGGCAGGAGGTGTGCGAGGGCAGACGGGACGGGATGGCCGGGAGTTTCCGGGCAACTTGCCCAGAAGTCTCCGCACCCGCAGTCGGGTCCGGTTCCACCGCCGCCGGAACCTTGATCCATTCGTTTAGATGTTCAGCCAGCCCGCCCGTGATGCGGTGGCCCTTCAAGGGCGCGCAGGTTCGGAACTTGACCGGCACCGCCCACTGTGGCGCCTCGACCAGCACCCAGCGCACCAGCACGCGGGTGACGGTGCCGGTGCCGATCTGCTTGTTCGAGTAGCCCGAGAAGATGGCGACCGTGCTGCCGACCGCCAGGGCATGATCCTGCGCCATGGTTATGCCTTCCCGCTGCAGGCCGTCGCCGCCAGAGCCAGTTCCGCAGCCGCCACCCTGCGCCGAGCCTGCACGAGCTGCCCACGGCGCTTGTTGAACAGCAGGAAGGCGGCGCGGCGCAGGGCGCGGCGGCGGTCGGCCGTGATGTTCTTGATGACGTGCCCGGCGAAGATGCCGCAGTTCGCCTGGCCGATCTCCCGGCGCGCGAAGTCATAGACCCGCACCGCCTCGCGCAGCCCGGCCTGGGCGTTCGCCAGCGCGGTCTGCGCCAACTCGCGGGCGGTTGGGACGTGCCAGGCGCGGCCGGGGGCTGCTGTCTGGATCGGCGCAGCCGGGCGCTGCACGGGCGGCGCTATCTGACGCAGCGCGGACGCCGGTTGGAACATCGGGATGGCGCGGAGGGGATTGGTCTCGCTGGCGCGGCGTCCGACGTAGTGCATGGGCCTATCTCCCTATTGAAGCAATCAGCTTCATGTGACATATATCGCCTCAGTGACCAGAGAGGTCAAGCGATTTATGTCAAGTGAATGCAAATGCCTCTGACGAGTGGCCAGCTTCGGGCGGCGCGAGGCTTCGTCGGGTGGTCTGCACGCGAGCTGGCCGAAGCGGCGAAGCTCGGCCTATCGACGGTTCAGCGCGTCGAAGGTGGGGGGAGCATCACGGCCGCGAATATGGACGCTCTCCAGCGTGCTCTTGAGATCGCCGGCGTTGAGTTCATCCCCGAGAACGGCGGTGGCGCTGGAGTGCGGCTGCGGAAGCAGGACCAGTGACCCTTTCGCCTTCAACCGAACCCAGCCAGGCCGACATCGACAGGGGCGCAGCCGTGCTGCTTTACCTGTTCACCTGGCGGAGTGGGTTCGGCAATGACGAGGCGGTGCGATCGCTACGGGAAGCCAAGCTCGATACAGCTATCGTCGTGAACACCTCGGGCCGTTCTTGCGTGCATCATGCTGTCCTGACTGCGTTTCACGCACTGGCCGGGCGCGGGGCCGTCTGGGATAGCGGCGGGAAGACCTGGCGCGAACGGCGAGAAGGCGATCCCGGGTGAGGGCAACCGTGGCGCGGTCGCGGAGTGACATGCAGTGACGCCGGCTCAGGCCAAGGCTGCTCGGAACCTGCTCGGCTGGTCCCGCAGGCAGCTTAGAGCCATGAGCGGCATATCAGTCGGCACAATCACCAGTTACGAACGAGATGGTCGCGTGACACGAGGTTCTAACGGCATACTAGGGGCTGACCAGCTCGCCGTGATCCGCGCCGCCTTCGAATTGGTAGGTGTCGAGTTCACCGAGGAGAACGGCGGAGTCCCGGGCATAAGATTGCAAAGCTACAATGTGACCGCCCAGGCCGCCCAGGATGCGCTTGCGGGGTCAGGATCAGTGATGCTCGCCCAGTTGAAGGCCGCGCGTGAAATGCTCGGGTGGGGCGTCCATAAGCTAGCCTACCGTAGTGGGACGTCATCTCACCTGATCCGCACCTATGAGCGTTCGGGTCAGGTGGCAAAGACCGTTAACCGGATATCGCCGGCTGACCCGTTGGCAGCGATCCGTGCCGCGTTGGAGGAAGCCGGCATTGAATTCGTCGAAGAAAGCGAGGCCGGGCTAGGGGTGCGGTTGCGGTATCCACAGGAGACCCCCTGATGGGCCTCCTGATCCCCGCCGCCCGCCGTGGTCAAAGGACCGCTGTGGCTAGTGACGTCGTGCCTGCCAGCCTTAACGTGAGGGTCATCTTCGCCGACCAGTTGCGCGGCATCGCGGCGCTGCTGGTGGTGCTCAGCCACATGTTCAACGTGTATCCCTTCGCGCAGCCTATGGTGTCCGCCACGGTTGCGGCCCCTCAAATCGAGCTGCCGCTGATCTGGATGAACTCCGCCGTCACCCTGCCCTGGATCAACTTCGGCCCGTTCGGGGTCGGGCTGTTCTTCCTGGTCAGCGGCTTTGTCATCCCGTTCTCGCTGCGCCGGCACAGCCGGGGGACCTTCGTGCTGGCGCGCACGCTGCGTATCTACCTCACTTACTGGGCGGCGCTGGCGGTGGGATGCGTGGCTGTCGTAGCCTCGGCCCGCTACTGGGGGCGCCCGGTGCCGTTCAGCCTCCGCACGGTGCTGGCCAATGCGGGGTTGGTGCACACGTTGCGCGGCGTCGGCTCGGTGGACCAGGTAAACTGGACGCTGGTGATCGAGCTGCACTTCTACCTGTTCGCGGCGCTGGCCCGGCGCTGGATTCTGCGGCGCAGCCTGTGGCCGATGGCGGCCGCGGCGGCGGGCGGCGGCGGGCTGTTCCTGGTGCAGCGGCTCGGCTGGGTCGGGACCCCGTCGTTCCTGGAGCTGGAGGCGATGTCGCTGCCCTACATGCTGATTGGCACTGCGGTCCACTACCACTTCGCCGGGGGCCTGCGGACGGGGGCGCTGGCGCTGGTGGCGGCCGGGCTGGGGGCGGTGTTTCTAGGCCTTTACCTCATAAGCCCGGCGACGGGCGGGTACGTCGTCGTTGCGGAAAGCTACGCCTATGCGCTCGTGGTGTTCCTGGCCGCCTACGCCGCACGCGGCTGGCTGCCGGACGTGGCAGTGCTGCGATTTCTGGCTCGCGTCAGCTACCCGCTCTACGCCGTCCACTTCCTGGCGGGCCTGTCGGTGATGACTTGGCTGATCGCCGGGGCGGGGCTGACCTACGGGATGGCGGGTGCGGTGACGCTGGGGTTGCTGCTGCTGCTAGCCTGGGTGCTGCACGTTAGCGTGGAACGGTGGACGATCCGCTACGGTGCGGCACTGGCCGGCCCGTCCTCCCACAGCAACGCCACATGGCTTGAACGCCTGACAACGGCGCATGAGGCAGAACCAACACCACAAGGCTCGCGCCAGCTACTTGCGGCAACGGCTGGGAGCAATTTCCCCGCACCGGCTGACCCCCGACCGGCAGGGCAAGCATGAGCAGCTTCCCCGGCGCGATGTTCGACACGGAGGGGGTCAGCCTCGACTCGACGATCCCGGACCTCACCGAAGGGAAGCTGGTCGAGTATCCGCACAGCTCCATGGTGGCGCGGGACGGCACTGCGCCGATCGCCCGGGTGTGGCTGCTGGCGGATGATGCCACCTTTGCCGCGGTCCATCCGATGATCCTGGCCGAAGCCGTCAAGCTGGTGCTGGGCGGCAAGGGCATCGTCATTCTGGCTCGGCGGATTGAGCCGGCCGTGGACGTGCGGGATGGGCTGCTCGACACGCTGGACCTGCTCGGCCCACCCAAGGACGTAGCGGGGCACGCATGAACGACAACATGACCGATAGCGCATGGTTCAAGGCCAATCCCAGCAGGCATTACCGCATCCGGCGGCGAGGCACGGCTGACGATCTGAGCTTGATCGCAGCGGCTATCGTGAAGATCGCAAGCCCCTGCCGTCGCGTGTGGTCCACTCGGATCATCAGAATGCGGGACGAGCTGCCGGACACGGACGAGGCTGCCGCGCAGGCTTTAAAGGAACACGAAGCCATCTTTGCCGCCCGGCTAGGCAAGGTTCACGGGCAGCCGATGTCAGCCCGTGCGGTCCTGAATAAACTGCGCCAGGACGCGACGGGGCACGCATAAGCACTGACCAACCGCCCGCTGTTGATACAGCCTTCCAACACCTGTCCATCGAGGAATAAACGCAGCATGGCCTACACGTTCAACGGCACAGCCTGGCCACTCGGGGAAGAATGGCCCGCCGGGGCTCTGCCGCCGCCTTGCCTTACCCTTGAGATCGCCGCCCTTGAGCTAGAGGCATTAATTGCACATCACGACGAACATGCGGCATTCTCCAAGCGCGACCGCACGCCCGAAACAGAACTTTTTCACAAAGCCCGCGCGAGCTACCTGCGCCAGCGGCTCGCCCAGGTCGCATCGCACCGTTTAACGCCAGAAAGGAAGGGGCACGCCTAGCATGAGGGTCATTGTCATAGACGCTGCAACTCGCACGATTGAGCATCGTGAGCTGGCCGATACCGATGCAATCGTGCACTTCTTCCCAAACGGGATCAGATATTGCGGCCCGCTGGATACCGGCGACGTGGTGTACATAGACGATCTAGCGATGGTTACCCCAGCCGAGCATTTCTTCGTCGTCCCGGGCAATTCGCAACCGCTTCCAACTAAGGGCCTTGTCGTTGGCCCAGATGCCGACGATGGGAAAAGCACTCTGGACGTGCGTGGCTCAATAGACGAGCTGCGCGCCAGCATTCAATGGCTGGACCGAGGCGCCTTTGAGGCATGGGCCAATGATCAGGGCCGAGGTGCAGCTATATCAGCCGGTGGAGAAACCTTGGAAACCTGGAGCGGGTTGGCCGCGTGTAGCAGGCCAGCAAGCTGATGGCGAAGAAGCAACCCTTTCGCGATGCGGACGAGAAGGATGAACTTCGATGGGAAATTGAGCGCCTGGTGACAACCGGACGCGCTCTTGAGAAGCTGCGTGCTGATCCGGCGTTCGCCACCTACAGGCTGATATCCACGGATACGGCGCTGCCGCTGCTGCCGACGCAAAATGAATTGACCGCCGCAAAGGACGTGATGCTGCGATCTGCTGAATGCCTCGTGCACTACTACAACTTGCGCCGCCGCTGGGACGATGACGAACTGACAGTCTCCGCTGAACGGCCTTCGTTCGAGCAGGACAACGACACGCCGTTTTAGGCACCTTCAACCGAACGGATTGAGTATGAGCACCAACCAGCCACCCGCCGTTGACCCAGCCGCCCGTGAGCTGGTTGCTGCCGTCCGAACGTTCGTGGACGAGCTGATGCGTGACGTGCTGCGGATGGAAATGCAGGGCGGCGAAGATGCGACGAACGCTTATGCGCGCGCCTGCATGGAATACCTCCCCCAACGCCACATCCCGGCTGTTGTCGCAGCTCACGACGCTCTGGCAGCCGCCCTCAATGCAGCTTCGCCCGAGGTTCCGCCAATCTTGTCTATGACCACAGAGAAACCAGCATGAGCGATATCAAGCTGAACACGGCAGCCCTGGCCAGCATCGCCCACCAAGAAGCTAACCCGCATCAGGAGCCGTGGCCGGCCAATTTCCATAGGCTGCCCCAAGCCGAACAGCGAGCGGTCAGGCTACGGCGAAGCCGGGCGGCAGCGGTCTATGATCGCCAGCGTGCCACCAGCATCGGCATCACGCACTACCGGTGGGCATGGACCGGGGCGAGAGACTCCTGCGATAGATGTAAAGCTCTGAACGGCCAGCGGTTCGCATGGGACAAGCCGCCACCAGATGGACATCCGGGCGAGTGTGCGTGCGGGCCGAATGGAAGCTGCCGGTGCGTGGCGCGGCTTGAGATACCAGGGGTCGATTAGGCCTGCGTGTCCGTTTCAATGTGCCTGATCCATGCCCCGCGATTGCGCTTGCCCCGCCCGTCCATGAAATTCACCCTGGCGTGTTCGACCCGGAGCACGCCCGTTGCACCCGCCCACATTCAGCCTCGACCATGCCCTGTCCGATTGGCCGGACTGCTGCCTTGAGGTCCGCTGCCCCTGCTCGCCGCGCATGGTCCAGGTGCCCGTGCGGTGGCTGCGGCAGCGGGGCAACCGGCCATTCCGCGCCGTGCTGGCCGCCCTGCGTTGCTCCGCTTGCCGCGGAAGGCCGGCACCGGTCTATCTAGTGGCCGGCTACACCCGCACGTTCATGCACGGGGCGCCGACGAATTAGACGCTGGAGCTGGTGCCGCCGCGGTAGAAACCGCCCAGCCATCGGCGGACACCGTCCCACGCATCATCAAGGTTGGGCTGCAGCTCGACCGTGAGGACGCCATCAAGGACGCGCTGTCGCGGGCTTGCGGTCGGCCCGGCCTCTGCGCCACACTTCGCCTGCCAGCTTGCGTTACCCCTGGCGCCTTTCCGACCTCCGATCATGGGAACTCAGCGCATGGCTGACACTGGCTCCATTGATCCCTCGTCCAACCCCGGCCCCGCCCCGCGGCACAAGGCCATGAACCAGGCCAGCATTGACCAGCCGGACAGCAGCGGCCCTGCCAAGACATCCAGCAACGCCCCCGGCGTGGGCAGCACAACGCCCGCCTTGGTCGCCCCAAGCCCGGCCGCCTCTGTCACGGTCCCCGTGCCGGAGCGGGGGTCGCTGGCCCTGCTGGGCGATCTGGCTACACTGGCCGCGGCAGCTCAACGGCGGGGTGGCCTTCCGCACCAACCAGCTCTTTGCTGAGGTCGCCCATGAAGCCCATCCTGTTCGTAGCTGCGCTACTCGCCGCTGGCCCGGCGCTGGCCGTGCCCTACACGTTCACGCCGTTGCCGACCGGCTTCACGGCGACGGCGCTCAACAACCTCGGCCAGGTGGCGGGCCAGGCGGCAGTGGGGCAGCTCCCCGACGGAAGCGTGGTCGTTGGCCCCAAGCTGTACAGCAACGGGACGGTCACACCGTTGTCCATGGGGCCATATGCACCGATGGCACAGGTGGTAGGCATCAACGATGCCGGCGACCTTGTGTTGGTCGGCATGAGCGGGGGGACGAGCTTCCCCTTCGCGCTGTTCGGCGGCGTCGTGTCCAACATTGCGGTCCCGGCAGCGCAACCCGGCGTCGTGACAGTGGCTAGCCTGAACAACGAACGGCAGGTCTTGGGCAGCACCCTTATATTCGTCGCCGTCGGGACGGCCACCACGCAGGGCTATATTTCGTCCGGCGGCGCATACACATTGTTTGCCGTCCCTGGCGCCGTGGCGACGCGGCCAGCCCGCATCAACGACGCCGGGCAGGTCGTGGGCGCCTATTTGAATTTCCAGCAAAGCAATCTGCAGGGCTTTCTGTACGACGCCGGCACGTTCACGACCATAGACGTGCCCGGCGCGGTGTCCACAAGCCTGAACGGGATCAACGACGCCGGGGAGGTATCCGGCATCTACACGGACGCCGCCGGCGCCCAGCACGGCTTCACCGAGGCCGGAGGCGTGTTCAGCGACGTGACCGGGCCGGACGGCGCCGCGTTCCTTGGCAGCAGCGTCAACAACCAGGGTCAGCTCATCGGCACCTTCGCCGGCGGCGGGCTGAGCTACCTGGCAACGCCGACGGCTGCCACGGGCGTACCGGAGCCGGCGTCTTTGGCGCTGCTGGGTAGCCTTGTCGCCCTGGGTGCGGCGATCCGGCGGTCTTGACCAAGCTGGACGCCCACGGGAGTGTCAAAAACCTGGGGCAACCTACTTGCCTCTCCTGGACTGATCAGCCTG
>CAXTGN010000108.1:6921-11846 GCA_964243455.1 uncultured Acidobacteriaceae bacterium | reverse complement strand
GCGCCCATGGCCGCCATGCCCGGCATGCTCACCCCCGCGCAGATGACCGCGCTCAAAGCCGTGAAGGGCGCGAGTTTCGACCACCTCTTCCTCACCGGCATGATCCAGCACCACGGCGGCGCGCTCACCATGGTGCACGACCTCTTTCTCACCCCCGCCTCCGGGCAGGACGCCGACCTCTTCAACTTCGCCACCGACGTTGACAACACCCAGCGCGCCGAAATCCGCATCATGCAGTCCCTCCTCACCACCCACCTAGCCCCCACCTCGGAGTCCAGCCCCTCAAAATGACCTACCGCCGCCGTCCCACCTCGCTCACCGCCCTCCTCGGCACCTCACTCCTGCTCACCGGTGCCGCCGCTCGCGCCCAGAATGCCGTGAAAGCTGCCACAACACCAGCCACCACGGGCTCCAACCCAAACGACCCCCGCTCTTCGCTCAAACCCGGCCTCTACGACGCCGGCGAAACCTCCATGAGCATGCAGCACCTCGCCTTCCTTAAAAAGCCCGCCGCCTTCCAAATCAATGCCACCGACCCCAACGACCCGGTCATCCAGAAGACCCTCGACCAGCTCGGCGCCGGCGCCTCCAAGATGCCCGCGGCCATGCGCCCGGTCGTCGCCCAGCTCGCCTTCGCCAACTCCGACTTCGCCTTTCAGGGCCACACCCTCTTTCAGGGCAACTTCTACGGCGTCAACTTTTACGACATCTCCAATCCCGCACAGACCAGGCTCCTCACTTCGCTCGTCTGCCCCGGCGGTCAGGGCGACGTCTCCGTCTACGGCCACCTGCTCTTCATGTCCGTAGAAATGCCCAACGGCCGCCTCGACTGCGGCTCCCAGAGCTTCACCTCACTCGCCCCAACTGCCGCCGAGCGCGCCGAGGCCGCCAAAACCGAAAAGCCCGAAAACCCAGAAGCCACCGCTGCCGAGCGCTCCACTGCCAAATCCCCGTCCACCGGCCAGGGCGACAGCAAAGAGCGGGCCAACGCCATAGAAGGCGCCGAAGGCAAAGCCAAAACCGACGCCGACGCCCACAAGTCCCACACCCCGCCCGCCGAGCACGAACGCTTTCGCGGCGTCCGCATCTTCGACATCTCCGACCTCCAAAACCCCAAACAGGTCGCCGCCGTCCAGACCTGCCGCGGCTCCCACACCCACACCCTCGTCACCGACCCCAACGACAAGGACAACGTCTACCTCTACGTCTCCGGCACCTCCTTCGTCCGCCAGTCCGAAGAACTCGCCGGCTGCTCTGACACTAAGGCCGACGATCCCAACACCGCGCTCTTCCGCATCGATGTCATCAAGGTTCCTCTTGCCGCTCCGCAACAGGCCGCCATCGTCTCCAGCCCGCGTGTCTTCATGGATCCCCGCTCCGGCGCCCTCAACGGCCTTTCCAACGGAGGCGCCCACGGTAAGGCTCCCGGCGACGCCCTCGCCAAGGCCGCCGACACCAACCAGTGCCACGACATCACCGCCTACTCCGCCATGGGCCTCGCCGCCGGCGCCTGCTCCGGCAACGGCCTCCTGCTCGACATCCATGACCCCGTCCACCCCAAGCGCATCGATGCCGTCAACGACCCCAACTACAGCTACTGGCACTCCGCCACCTTCAGCAACGACGGCAAAAAAGTCGTTTTCACCGACGAGTGGGGCGGCGGCATGCAGCCGCGCTGCCGTCCGACAGACCCCCTCAACTGGGGCGCTGACGCCATCTTCGCCATCACTGACGACAAGCTGAAGTTCGACGGCTATTACAAGATGCCCGCCGCGCAGGGCCCCACCGAAAACTGCGTCGCCCATAACGGCTCGCTCGTCCCCGTCCCCGGTCGCGACATCGAAGTCCAGGCCTGGTACCAGGGCGGCATCTCGGTCATGGACTTCACCGACCCCGTCCACCCGCAGGAGATCGGCTACTTCGACCGCGGCCCCATCGACCCCAAAAACCTCATCCTCGGCGGCGACTGGTCCGCCTACTGGTACAACGGCTATATCTACGGCTCCGAAATCGCCCGCGGCCTCGACGTCTTCAAGCTCACCCCCGGCAAGTACCTCACCGCCAACGAAATCGCCGCGGCCAACCAGGTCAGCTACACCGAATTCAACGTTCAGAACCAGCAGCCCATTACCTGGCCCAATACTCTCCTCACCGCCCGCGCGTACCTCGACCAGCTCGCCCGCACCGAGGCCCTCCCCTCCGACCAGCTAAGCAAGCTCAATAAGGCCGTCGAAGAAGCCCAGAAACACAACGACGCCAAACACACCACCAAACTTACAGACATGGCCCCCACCCTCGACACGGCCGCCACCACAGCCAAGACCCCAGCCGACGCCACCCGCCTCAAAAACCTCGCCACCATCCTCCGCAACCCTACCGCCTAACCCAAACCTCATCTCACAGCTCGAACCCTCACACCTCATAGCTCAACAAAACAAAAAGGCCCGGAGCAATCCGGGCCTTTCACTTGCTACTCCCTTTCGTACTTGTGAATCTCCGAACGGAAAAACCTACTTCCACCCCAGGCCACCAACCCGGAAACGACAAAGAACCTCCTTTTCGAGCGTCGCAGGACCAACTTACTCCGGGACGGGTGGCTGGCTCATCCCAACTTCCACGAACGGGTGCCCGCCACCCATTTCCCGCCCTACCTCGGACGGAGCAGGCCGCCCGCGCACAATGCGCCGACCCCTCAGCTGAAACCCCGAGCTCCCGTTCGCCGGATCGCTCGGCTTGATCGTTGCCACCTCGAATGCAGGATCGGCGCTGGCTGCCATGAGTTTCAGCTCCTCAGCCGAAGCCGCACACACCGCCGCCAACGAAAATGCAACGAATCACGACACCAAAGGCAGAAACACCGAAAACACGGATCCCCGGTGCGCCCCCGAGATGGAAGAGCTGACGCGCAACGATCCTCGGTGCTTCTCGACGATTCCTTTGCTGATCCAAAGGCCCAGCCCGGTCCCGTTATTGCCCTTGGTCGAGTGGAACGCCTCAAACAACCGGCTCTGCACGTCCCGGCTCATCCCCGTCCCCGTATCGGCTACCGTGGTTCGGACGCCTCGGGCACCCGACACCGGATGCGTCGCCAACCGCACCCGCACACGCATGCGGCCGCCCTGGCGCATAGCGTCAAAGGCATTCCCGACAAGGTTTGTAAACACCTGCCGTATCTCCCCGGGGTAGCACAACACGGGAAGACGGTACGTATAACGCCGGTCAATCGCAATGTTCGAGGTTGCGAGACGGCCTTGATACAGTGCCAGTACTGAATCCAGAATCTCCGAAAGCACAGCGTCCTGAAAGCTGTTCTGCTGCCGATTAAAGGTCAGCGTCTGCGCCGCAATCTCCGATATCCTGGCAAGCTCCTGCTGCGCGATCTCCACATAGCCCTTCTCCACCGGCCCGAGGTCGGAAATCCTCAGCAAGTAAAGAAGATTCGTTACAGCCTCAAGGGGATTATTGATCTCATGCGCAATCGAGCTGGCGAGCCGCCCCACCAGGGCCAGCTTGTCCGCCTGCCGCAGAGCGGCCTCTGACAACACGCGATCCGTAATGTCCAGAGTCACACCCGCAACCCGAAGATCCCGCTTGGCCTGCGTCTGCCCCGCGCCGTTGGGCAGGGACTGTCCTGCATCCACAAGACGTCCGCTCGCAGAAATCCAGTGTGTGGTCCCATCCCGCCAGATCACCCGGTATTCATTCGCATACGGAACGCCTGTCTCGGCCGTGAGTCGAATCTTATCCTGCATGGGGAAACGATCGTCCGGGTGAAGGCGATCCACAAGATCCTCACCGGTCAATGCCTCATCCATCGGCCAATCGAAATGCTTGCGGCAGGTCGGCGACACATCCAGGGCGCCCGTCGTCAGATTCCGCTCCCATGCGCCCAGATGCGCCGTCTGGATCGCAAGAAGTAACTTGCCCTCGCTTTCCCTCAGGAACTCCTCGGCAAGATCCCGCTGGATCAGGGTGTCGCGAACCTGGTACTGCCGGCTTCTGGAACGCAGCGCAGACCGCACGCTGCTGATCAGAGTCGCTACCCGGATCGGCCGCTCCAGAAGAGTCACGCTTCCCAGCGGAAGCCGGTCCTTCTCCCTCCGGCGCGACAGGGCCGTCGCATGGCCACCCACCGTAAGAATCAGGATCGGGAGGTCGGACCAGGACGGCTGCGCCAGAAGGCTCGCCGTCAGTCTTGCAATGCCACCGGGGTCTATCACCTCTTCTGTAATCAGAAGCGCCCCGATGTTCTGTTCCTCGGTCACGGCAATCGCCTCATCGAGGCTTTGCATCGCGATCGCCTCCACCTGGCCTGACGCAAGCGCTTCCCGAATCAAGCTGGCATCACGCCCAACCGGAGCGATCACAAGGACGCAGAAACCACCTGGCACCGGAAGCACGCTACTTTGTGTCCTCGGCACGCCTGGCCTCTGTTCGCAGATCCTGCTCGAACCCTGCTTGATCGTTTTGGGGACTGCCCGACATGATGCCTCGAAACTGCACCAGCGGGGCACCGATGGAGATCCCTGCGGAGCTCAGTGTCAGCTCACGAATCGTCGTCTCATGGCTGCCGCTTCGCTTCTTCAACACGGACAGCGCGCGTCGCACAGACCCTTTCGACTCAAAATACCGCATTAGCAGAACGTTATCGGCCAGGTAACTGACGTCTACCTGCGTGCGCACATCGCCCACCACCCCATGCTGGGTATTCACCAGAAAGGTCGCCACGCCTCGCGCGCCCAGAAACGTCAGCAGTTCATGCAGCTGCAGTGGAAGGTCCGACTCGCCCGTCATCGCGTGAAGAAAGCCGTTCAGTGAATCGATCACAAGGACACGAACCCCATCCTCCTGCACCGCCCGTCGTATCTCTGCTACGAATTCGCCAGGGCTCAGCTCTGCCGGGTCCACCTGCTTCAGCGACAGCG
>CAXTGN010000108.1:2619-6911 GCA_964243455.1 uncultured Acidobacteriaceae bacterium | reverse complement strand
ATCCGCTCTTCCACAGGAAGACCCAGCGACCTGCCACGCACCAGCGCCGTCCTTGTCGCTTCATCAAAGCAATAAAGAACGGCTCGCTCACCCCGCTCCGATGCAGCAACCACATACTGCATGATGATTGACGACTTGCCGACACCTGTCGGTCCAAGCACCAGTGTGCTGGATCCTCGTTCCACACCGCCGCCAAACATGGCATCGATCGAAGGCATGCCGCTGGGCAACTGCTCCTCTTGGAAGTCGAAGCTGTGTTCCGCCGCAATCAGACGCGGAAAAACGTGCAGGCCGTCCGCGCCGATACTGTAGTCATGCAACCCTTCGCGAAAGGCGGAGCCACGGATCTTCAGCACTTCGATCTGCCGGCGCGTGATCCCATACGACCGCGGATGCTTCTGCAGGCGGATGACCCCATGGGCAATGGACTGCAGCTGAACGTCGCTTCCCGACCCACCGCGGTCGTCCAGCAGAAGCGTCGTCATGCTGCGACCCGCAAAGTAGCGCTTCAACGCCAGCAGTTGTCGCCGGTACTTCACCGGCTCCGCGGCAAGCAGGCGTAACTCCGACAACGAGTCCAGCACAACCCTCTGCGCATCGACCCGTTCAATCTCTTCAATCAGCTTCTTGATCGTGCTGGCGAGCTCCACCTCATTCGGGTGAAACACCGTGTACGAGTCCTCGGCAGCTAGGGCCGCTTCCTCCGGCACAAACTCAACCACCTCAACCTCGGATAACGACCAGCCGTGCGAGGCTGCCGCCGCCTCCAACTCGGCCTTCGATTCAGAAAGCGTGACGTACAACGTACGCTCTCCCAGCGCGGCGCCCTTCAGAATGAACTGAAGCGCAATGGTGGTCTTCCCCGTCCCCGGATCCCCTTCGATAAGGTACATCTGGCCCGTAGGAAGGCCCCCATGAAGCACATCATCAAGGCCGGAAACTCCGGTGCTTGTACGGAGCGGCTGTTTAGACTCATCGAGATAGGACACACCCCATTATGATTCATCAACGGCCCCCTGTGACCAGCCGAGATGCACCACACCAAAGGTGCAGGCCCTCCATCCAATCGGGAGTGCAGGGACTCACCAGCCCCCGCGATCCAGCCCTTCGACCAAAAGAATGGGACCTGCCGTGCATCCCCGGACTTCGTGCTGACGCTCTCGAATACTGCGTGCTGCTCGCATTTGCCCAAGGCAGCCGTTCCTTGCAGAGCCTGGTGCCACGTTGACCTTTTTGGCCGCACATTCACCCACCCCATCCTTGTACCTCGGCGCAGAAAATGTACTGCCCCACATACAAGCCGCACTCGACAGAGCACGCGCTCTTCACGGGATTTTGAAGGCGTCGGCCGGGAACTCGCGCGCGAAATGGAAGCTTCCACTGTAGTAGCTTGAGCCTGAGCAGCACCAATCGCCAGGAGACGGCATGAAATCGTTATTGAAATTGTTGGCCCACATCGCTAAGTCCTTCGGCATTTCCAGTCCTTCCGACAACGCACGCCGGTCCCAGGTAGACCAGCGACCGCCTTCACCCAAGCCGGGCAAACCTTCCGCATCCTGAAAACTTCAGTCCGAAATGGCTGCCGAACGCTTTACGCGGCGGCGCGGCCAGCTGTTTGGGCAAACCATGGACTACACCTCTGCCGTCTGTGTCGTTAAGCACAGAAGACTCCTCAACTTCGTAATACCCTGCCTTTGGCGAGGCTTATCCGCAGTGAAGATGAGAGCTGCTCGGCATTTCGGAGTCATACTGCTGTTACTTCTCTCGTGTGCGGCTCCATGTATAGCGTGCGTCACTCACGGGTCCGAAATGACGATCGCAGAGCATGCCTGTTGCCGCATGATGCACAAGCACTGCGCTCTAATGGGGATGCCTGCCTCCCGAAGTTGCTGCGCGAAAGCCCCTCCTGCTGCTTTCGAAACTGCACTGAGGTCAAATCCTGTGCGCTTCCAACCGGTCGCGGCACTGGTGCTGTGGATAGCGTACTGCAAGGTGTTGGCCCACGAAAACGTTAGCTAGGCATGGATTCACAGTCCGGAGCACTGGCCTCCGAAGCCCACTCCTCTATCCATCACTGTTCTCAGAATCTAGGTAGCGCCCTCTCATGAGGATCGAGCCACGGATCGCGTGCGCTCGCGTCTGCATCGCGGCTGAGACAGGAGTTCTATCATGAAGTTCGCCTTAGATTGGGCGTTCTGGAACTTTGCTCGAGCGCTTCGGTGATGGCAATCGGTTCCTCCGCCTGTGGGCAGGAGATGACCGGTATGCCGACGCCGCTTGCCACCCTGGTTTGGCGCGTCCCAGGACCTACCATTTGCCGGCAAACTTCGACTCAAGGGAGACGTGGCGAATCGCAACGCAGATATGCAGCAAGCACAGACAGAGCTGCTGCGCATTTCGGTCACCGATCAGATCAAGATCATCTACCTGCGGCTGGCATACTTTGAGGCCGCTTTATCGATCCTCGGCAGGAACGATGCAGTGTTGAAGCCGCTGATTGAGACTGGGCTGTCCAAGTACAGCCTGGGCCAGGGCTCACAGGCGGATGTCCTGAAGTCGCAAATCGAGCATACGAAGATCCTGCGGGAAGTGACCACGCACCACGAGGAGATGGGGCAACTCCAGGCCTGTCTCAAAGCACTGTTGCATCGGACGCAGTCTTCGCCGGACACCATTCCGGAACCTCTTTCTGTGACTCCCTTGCAGATGACGGCTGAGGAGTTGCGGGGTCTTGTTCTCACTCACAATCCCGAAGTCTCATATGGTACGTCGGAGGTTCAGAAGCAAGACGCGATGTTGAAGTCGGCGCAACGCGAAGGAAGACCCGATTTCAACCTTTCCTACATGTTTCAGCAGACAGGCGGCGGCTATCGGGACTATTACATGCTGACCTTCAATATGCGGCTTCCTCGGCACAAGCGCGTCGAAGCTGGCCTCGCGGAAGCCGTCGAATCGTTTAAGGCTTCTAAGAAAGAACTTGATTCGCAGGTGCAACAGCAACTCGCGGAAGTGCAAAAGCAGTACATCGTCGTGACGAACAGTGAGGAACTGCTGAGGGAGTATCGCGATGGTCTTGTGCCGCAGGCGCAAGCTGCCTATCGAGCCGAGTTGACTACCTATCAATCCGGGAAAGGGGCATTCGCAACCGTGCTCTCCTCGGTGATCGATCTCCTGACGTTTGAGCACGACTACCAGCAAGCATTCTCGATCACGAAACAGCCTTGGCTCGCTTGGAAGCCCTGACAGGAGCGCGACTGCGATGAACAAGTACATAATCCGCACTTCAATCTTCTGGTTGGCGCTTTTGGCAATTTTAGCGGCAGTATCTGTTCACCGATCCCGAGCGGTTAAGCCGCCTGCGATGGTTCCCACCGGGGTTCAACCGATTGCTTCCGGCCCCATCTCAGACACGAGCAAGGATGCGTCCAGGTCAGGAACAAAGGTGGATGTCCCCCTTGTTTCGGTGCAACTGTCGAACGAGCAGATGAACAATGTTGGCGTGAAGACTGGCTCGGCGGAATACAAGCAGCTGAACGACAAGATTCGAGCCACGGGAACCGTCGATATCGACGAACGGCTTCAATCAACCGTACAAGTCAGATTCTCCGGGTATGTCCGCAAGGTATTTGCAAACGCCACCTACCAGTACGTCCGCAGGGGTGATCCGCTGTTTACGATCTACAGTCCTGACCTCGTAGCGACGCAGGAGGAATACCTGCTTGCGTGGCGCAACATGGCGGCCCTTGGCGGAAGCTCGATTGATGGTGTCGCTAGCGGTGCATCGTCTCTAACCACAGCGGCGGAACAGCGCCTCCGCCAGTGGGACATACCCGAGAACGAAATCTCCAAACTCAAGCAGTCCGGGAAGGTCACTTCCGACCTGACGATCAACTCGCCGTTATCCGGTTACATCACCGAACGCGTCGCACTCCCGAATATGTATGTGGAAGCGGCTACCAAGTTGTACGCCCTGGCCGATCTCTCGCGGGTGTGGGTGAACGCCCAGGTCTTTCAAAATGATGTGGGCAGGCTTAAGCGGGGCGAAACTTCAGTGATAACGGTCGACGCTTACCCGGGTCGTGTCTTCCACGGCAGTGTCGAGGAGATCCTGCCACAAATCGATATGACCTCTCGCACCGTCAAGGTGCGACTGGCGGTCAACAACTCCGGAGTCGCTCTCAAGCCTGGGATGTTTGTGAACGTCGATCTGAACTCCGCGCTGGGACGTCAACTCGTGGTCCCGGCGTCGGCAGTCTTCGAGACGGGAACTCGCCAGGTCGTCATCGTCGATC
>CAXTGN010000108.1:0-2609 GCA_964243455.1 uncultured Acidobacteriaceae bacterium | reverse complement strand
ATTGCGCCAAACGATGTGAGCCTGGGTGCGAGAGTCGGAAACTACTTCGTCGTGCTGAATGGCCTGGTAGCTCATGAGCGGATTGTGACCTCTGCCAATTTTCTTCTCGATTCAGAAAGTCAGTTGCAGGCTGGAGCCGCTCCGAACGCTTCGGGTCCGGTCGGCGGACAATCTACGCCGAGTCAACCAATAGGCCAGCAGCCCTCGCTGGTGATTGAGTTCACGACCACGCCCAATCCTGTTCACAAGGGATCGAACGCAATTACCGTCAAGGTAACCAGCGCAAACGGACAGCCGGTCGTCGGCGCACAAGTTACGGCAACCTTTCTGTTGCGGGCAATGCCGGCCATGGGAATGGGTCCCGCTTCGAGCAACTTCCAACTCACGCAGAAGAGCCCCGGTGTTTACGACGGAACCGGCGTGCTGGAGTCTGAGGGCAATTGGCAGGTCACTGTGACCGTCAAGCAAGGCGATCAGATCACTTGGAGGCGCAGGAAGGTCGAATGTTTCGCCCGCTTGCATGGACAAAGACTCTCGCCGTCGGCTCTTCCTCCATCATCGCCATCACCCTCGTGCCGGTCCTGATGGTGATGTTCATTCGCGGCAAACTGAGGTCGGAAAGCGCAAACCCAATTCCTCGCGTAACGCAGGCGATCTACCTGCCTGTGATTCGCTTCTGCTT
This sequence comes from uncultured Acidobacteriaceae bacterium, assembly GCA_964243455.1. Taxonomy (GTDB): domain Bacteria; phylum Acidobacteriota; class Terriglobia; order Terriglobales; family Acidobacteriaceae; genus Granulicella. The sequence continues at coordinate 1,927 of CAXTGN010000108.1, read as the reverse complement.
GAAGTATCGCAAGGTGACCATTGCCATCAACGTCCTCTTTCTGCTCGCTACTCTCCCCGTGGCATTCAAGCTTGGCGGTCAATTCATGCCGCCCCTCTACGAGGGTTCGGCACTTTACATGCCAACGGCGCTTCCGGGAATCGCAATCGAGCAGGCGAAGTCACTGTTGCAAAAGCAGGATGTGATTCTTCGATCCTTCCCTGAAGTGGAGAGCGTTTCGGTACAGTTGGACTCCGACAGCGCTACCGACAACGCGCCGCTCGACATGTACGACACGACCCTTATGCTGAAGCCGAGAGAGCAGTGGCGGCCTGGCATGACGTATGCAAAGCTCATTGGGGAGATGGACGAGAAGGTTCAATTTCCCGGACTGGCGAACACGTGGACCAGCCCCGTCGAAAATCGTTTGGATATGGAACTAACCGGCATCAAGACTCCCGTCGGATTCAAGGTTTAAGGGCCGAACGTGGACGGAATTGAACAATTGGCGGCGAAGGTGCAAGGTGTTCTATCGTCGATGCCACAGGTACGGTCAATCTTCGCAGAGCGTGTCTCGCAGGGCTTCTACGTCAATGTAGAGGTAGATCGCGCCGAGGCGGCACGGTACGGATTGAGTGTTGCCGATGTCCAGACGGCGGTCTCATCTGGGATTGGCGGCCAGAACATAGCGGAGAACATCGAAGGACGAGAGCGTTATCCGATCAGCGTGCGCTACTCGCAGGACTTTCGGGACAGCGTCGAGCAGATGCGCGACGTGCTGCTTGCGACACCATCGGGAGCGCAGTTCGTCTGGGGCAAGTGGCCAAAGTCTCCTTTTCGCAAGGACCTGCGATGATCCGCGATGAGGATGGGCAACTCACTGGTTATGTCTTCATCGATCTCAAGGGAACTAACTATGGAGGTTACGTAGAGCAAGCCACCCGCAGGCTGCAAAGCCAAATCTCCATCCCAGCAACCTACGGCGACAAGTGGTCGGGGGAATATGAATTCGAGCTACGCGCAAAGCAGCGCCTCAAGCTCATTCTCCCCATCGTCTTCTTCAGGATCTTCATGCTGCTGTACCTGCTTTTCCGTTCCGCGGCTGAGGCTGTGGTGCTGGTCTCCCCACGATCTATGCCATGACAGGAGGTCTCCTGCTTGAATGGCTGCTGGGCTATAACTTCAGCGTTGCGGTCTGGGTTGGCTATATAGCTCTCTTCGGCATTGCTGTCGAGACGGGCGTTCTGATGGTTGTGTACTTGCATGAATCGCTCGAACGAAAGCTGCTCAAGGACGAGACACACCATAACGCTGACATAGAGGCTGCGGTGATTGAGGGAGCCGTGAAGCGTCTTCGTCCCAAGCTGATGACCGTTATCGCCGTCCTTGCTAGCCTTGCCCCGATTCTGTGGGAGTCTGGCATCGGCTCGGATGTCATGAAGCCGATTGCCGCTCCCATTGTTGGAGGCATCATCACCTCGGCCATACACGTTCTTATTCTGGTGCCTGTCTCCTTCGTGATGATGAAGGAGCGAGCGTTGAAGAAGGGGACACTTAAGTTGGCGCAGACATCTCAGAACACAGAGCCCTCCGCGGCAGCTGGTATGCAATCGCCAAGGCGTCCGATTGACTCGCCCGGGTAGCTCAATACCCGATCAGTTGGTCGATGTTCCGTAGGGTGTGGTCACGATTCGTGCGTCGAAGCCTGATGATCTGCCCCAAAGGTTCGCGACCTGTATCGGATTGCACAGCTAACGCGTATCCCGCATACGACATGGGTGGCTCGTTAACGGGATTCGCTGAATCTGACCGTCGCTGCCTGAAGCGATCCGCCTCCGAGGGGCTTACGAGCGCAGCAAACTTTAATAATCTGCTCTGTGAAGTTCATGGTTACTTTCGTGTATACATAATCCATCAATGCAGGAGATCGTCAGCAGAGGAGTCTCAC
>CAXTGN010000107.1:0-11875 GCA_964243455.1 uncultured Acidobacteriaceae bacterium | reverse complement strand
AGGCGATCCTTACGCCACCTGTTTTCCAGGTGAACCTCGTATTCCTTTTGAGTGGTTCAGGAGAGTCGACAACTTGGATGTCAGGGTTCCATAAGGGCCAACTTTTCGCATCCACCAAGAGCGACCACACCGTAGCGGGAGGTGCAGCGATTCGTATTTCCGCCTTAGCCTGTACAGGAGCGTTCTTGTTTATGCGGCCCTCTGCGGCCAGGCGATTCAGGTCTGACATGGATTCGCCGAATACGGACGTAGAGCACAGGATAAGTAGAGCAACGATCCCGCAAAGGATCGTTTGAACCTTGCCGATAGGTGTCACATTGCGCTTCACACGTCGATCGTAGTCGACCCGCCTCCCAGTGGGGTAATCGCACAAGTTTCTCTCGGCACGGAGTACCTGCTCTGTAGATAGCTGCCGTCCCATCTGCGTGCTGGGGTGGGCGTAGACTTGGAGCGATGCCCGCGCAATTTCTAAGACGAATGGAAGCGGCGGTTTGAGGGGCATAGCACGGCTGCTTGGCTACATGCGGCCGTTTTGGGTTGAGACGCTGCTGAGCGTGCTGCTGATGGCGGTTGTGGGTGCCATGCAGGCGTTTCGCGTGTTGCTGATCAGGCCCGTAGTGGACAATGTGTTGAGCCCGGCAGCATCGCCGGACAAGGTGCTGGTGTTCACGATCCCGCACACGGCCGTTCATGTGGATCTGCAGCGCTGGCTGCCCCGTTACTTTCACAACGCATGGGTGGTTGTGGCCATGGCGCTTGTGGTGTCGGCTGTAGTGAAAGCGCTCTGCGACTACACGGGGACTGTGCTGGCCAATCGTGCGGGGTATGGCATGATTACGGATCTGCGGAACGACCTTTATGAGTCGTTGCTGCGGCGTTCGGCGGGGTTCTTTCAGCGGCACACGACGGGCACGCTGATGTCGACGCTGATCAACGACGTGGAGCGGGTGCAGACGGCGATGTCGACGGTGCTGAGCGACTCGCTGCAGCAGCTTTTTACGCTGGTCTTCATGGTGGGCGCGGTGATCTTGGTGGGCGGCCAGCTGGCGTGGGTGCTGCTGTTGTTCTTGCCGGTGATTGTGAGCTCGGCACGGCGGATTGGGCGCCGTGTGCGTACGACGACGCGCAAAGGGCAGGACAATCTGGCGGAGATCCAGAACATTGTGCACGAGACCATCACGGGCAATGGCATCGTGAAGGCGTTCGGCATGGAATTGTGGGAGCTGGATCGCTTTCGGCGTGCCGCACGGCGGTTGTTGAGCGCCAACATGCGGTCGGTGGCGGTGCAGTCGATCTCGTCGCCGCTGATGGATGCGTTGGGTGCCGTGGCCATTGCGCTGCTGCTGTACCTGGGGCGCGAGGTGATTGTGCACCATGGCGGGACAGCCGGGAACTTCATTGCGTTCCTGGCGGCGGTGATGATGCTGTATGACCCGGTTCGCAAGATGCCGTTGTATTACAACAGCTTTCAGCAGGCGGTGGGCGCGAGCCAGGAGATCTTCCGGTTCATGGACGCGCAGGACGAGGTGCCGGAGCGGAAGAAGGCCACGACCTTGCCGGGGTTCACGCGAGCCATTGCGTTTGAGGATGTGCGGTTTGCGTATGAGCGTGAAGGCAAGCGGACCGATGTGCTGAAGGGTATTTCGCTGACGTTGCGGCGTGGTGAGGTGGTGGCGCTGGTCGGGCCGAGCGGGGCGGGCAAGTCGACGTTGGCGAACTTGCTGCCGCGATTCTATGACGTGTCGGATGGGGCAATCCTGGTGGACGGGCAAGATGTACGCGATGTGACGCTGGCGTCGCTGCGGGAGCAGATCGGCAAGGTCACGCAGGAGACGGTGTTGTTTAACGACACGGTGCGGAACAACATCGCGTATGGGCGTCCGGACGTGGCGATGGAGCGGATCGAGGCGGCGGCCCGGGCGGCGTATGCGCATGAATTCATCCTGCGGCTGCCTGAGGGCTATGACACCATGATCGGCGAGAAGGGAACGCGGCTCTCCGGGGGGGAGCGGCAGCGGCTGGCAATTGCGCGGGCGCTGCTGAAGAACGCGCCGATCTTGGTGTTGGATGAAGCGACGTCGTCGCTGGATACGGAGAGCGAGGCGGCGGTTCAGGGGGCGCTTGGTAACCTGATGCAGGGTCGCACGGTGCTGGTGATTGCGCATCGGCTGTCGACGGTGCGACGTGCGGACCGGATTGTGGTGCTGGAGGCAGGACGCATCGCGGAAGAGGGAACGCACGAGCAGTTGTTGGCGCTGGGCGGCACGTATGCGCGGCTGTATGCGCTGCAGTTCGGCGAGGGCGAAGCTGTATCGATGCGGGATTTTGTGCCCTCCCGTGCCGAGGGTTCTGCTTAAAAAGTGGTAGGAAATTGGCCCGAAGTACGCAGGGAAGACGGCGTAATATGTTTAGACAAAGCCTTCACAGCGAGCTATGGCCGGCATTCTATTTATCATCTCGGCGCCGAGCGGATCAGGGAAGTCGACCCTGGTGAGCGAGGTACGGCGCCTTGTTGAAGGGCTGGACTTTTCGATCAGCTACACAACTCGTGAACCGCGCGGGTCAGAGCAGGACGGCCAGGAGTATCACTTCACGACGCGGGAGAGATTCCTCGCCATGGTGGACCGTGGCGAGTTCCTGGAGTGGGCCGAGGTGTTCGGGAACTTCTATGGAACGCCCGTTTCGGGGCTGACGCGTGCTGCCGAGAGGGGGCGGGATCTGCTGCTCGACATCGACGTGCAGGGCGCGCTGCAGATGATGAAGAAGGTTCCGGATGCAGTGTCGATCTTTGTTCTGCCGCCGAGCCCCCAGGTATTGGAGCGAAGGCTGCGCAACAGGAGCCAGGCCGAGGGCATTACGGAGGAGAGCGTCATTGAGCGCCGACTGTCGCAGGCTCGGGACGAACTCAGCAAGCTGGAGCAGTACCAATATGCGTTGGTCAACGATCTCCTGGACGATGCGGCAGCGGAGATGCGCGCGATCGTGATGACGGAGCGGGGTGAAGGTGACCTGGAGGACCAGGCGCTTTCACAGCGGTGTCTCACCGAGACGAAATCCGAGCACCTGGCCACGGCGCTTCGGAACTTCGAGGTGGAGCTGGCAAGTTCGCGTTAAGCGAAGTTTTGCCTTCAGAAGTTATGCCAGCGGAGAACGTTTCCGGCTACCATTGCTGTCAAACCCCGTTTCTCCACAATTCTTGAGGTCTTCATGGTCAGCAATGGTTCCAATGATCCGTCGTTGAATAAATACAGTCTGGTGAAGGGTGCGGCGCGGCGCGCGCGGCAACTGCAAAACGGCGCGCCACCGCTCGGCGTTTCGAAGTCGATGAAGGCGTGCCGTGTGGCACAGGACGAGATCCGCGGCGGCAAGGTAACCTTTACCTTGATGGGCAAGCGGCCACCGATGCCGCCCGCCTCCATGTAACGCAGCAGGAGATCGATGGCAGCAGCGCCGGGACAACAACTTCACGCCTGGGTCGAGTATTTGCGCGACATGGGGGTGTATGACCTGTACCGGCGCGAGCCAGGTGGCTCGCTGCTGCCGGCGAGTGCGCTGGAGCAGCTGCAAGCGGCTAAGCGGGCGGAAAACGTCTCCCCTTCTGCACCTGCGTCCGGCATAGCGATTGGGGCTGCTCTGCCCGGCCCCAAGGGGCAAGGGGTCCGTGGGCCTGCGGGGAGGCCAACAGCACCCGGTTCCCCAGGAGGTGTCAGACCAATCGCGCCCGCGCGGCTGGGACTGCCAACGGAGAGGGCATCGCCTCCGGCCGAGGAGCCCACCCGCAACTATTTCAGTTCAGATGAGGGGACGCAGCAGCTTCCTCCGGAGCTCCTCGCGCCTATGCCAAAGCCAAACCCCTTGGAGAGTCTGTTTCCGCTGCCTGCGATAGCCCTGCCGGCCGGGGAACGGCAAGCGGCCCTCGAGCGGCTGCAGGCGGAGATCGGGGATTGTACCCGGTGCCCGCTGGCGTATGCGGGGCGGCACACGATCGTATTTGGCGAGGGCGATCCCAGCGCGGAGTTGATGTTTGTAGGAGAAGGCCCGGGCGCGGACGAGGATATGAGCGGCCGGCCCTTTGTTGGCAAGGCGGGGCAGCTGCTCAATAACATGATCGGGGCTATGGGACTGCAGCGTGAGCAGGTGTTTATCGCCAACATCGTCAAATGCCGGCCACCGGGAAATCGGACGCCAGAGTTCGTCGAAGCGACGACTTGTTCTCAGTTTTTGCTGAAGCAGATCGATATTGTGCGACCCAAGGTGATTGTGGCGCTGGGATCGACTGCGGCGACCTATTTGCTGGGTGTGAGGCAATCGCTGGCGTCGATGCGCGGGCAGTGGCTCCAAGCACGAGGGGCCAAGGTGGCAGTGACCTTTCACCCGGCATTCTTGTTGCGGGATCCGCGACAGAAGGCGGAGGCCTGGAAAGATCTCCAGCGCGTGATGGCCGAACTTTAGCTGAGGCCTTTGACTAGTTAGTGACGGTCTTTTGCGGCGAGGGCTGGGCGACCGTGGCTAGATGGCTAAAGCTATGGCGAGGGGTGCACGAGCTCGTTGGAGCCGGTGCACCCCTTGCTGTCGAGGAGCAGTTCTAGCTGTTATCGGTAGAAAAGTCATCGTTGCCGCTGTTGTCGCTGTTGTCGCTGTTGTCAAAGCTGCTGTCGTCAGACCCTGTATCCGCAAAGTCGTCGTTGTTGCCCCCGCCCAGATCTGAGGTGTCCTGAGCGGACGCACCGAGGTCACTTCGGCTCGCGTCATCGTTCGGGTTGTAGAAGCCTCGATCGTCACGGTCACTGCTGCTGCCCCGATCACCGTTCCCGCCTCGGTCGTCATCGTCATAGTAGTTGTTGACTACCGTTTCGCCACCGCCACCACCACTGGTGAAGCCGCGCTCGTTGCCGCCAAAGCCGTGGAAGAGATCTTCCATGCCTCGGAATACCATCTCTCCCGCCGCCACACCCGCAGCGGTTTGCATGGCACCTTGCAGAAACCCACCACCGCCACCGCCGAACATGCCGCCGCCAGAGGCCGGATACCCTTGAGGTGGATAGGCCGGTGGGGGAGGTGGTGGGTATCCGCCTGCGGGATAGCCTTGCGAGCCGTACCCCGGATTATTCACGGGCTGGTACCCCGGCGGTGGTTGCTGGGGAGAGGATGGGGAGCTGTTTCCACCGCCGAAGATATGGCTCAGGAAGCTGCCGCTGGAGCTTTTTTGCTGCTCCTGACCCTGGTTTTGAAGGGTCTGGATCTGCTGTTTCAGCTCGTTGATCTGCGACTGGGCCTGGTCAAGCCCGTACTGCTGGACCAAAACGGTTTGCACGAGAACATAGAGAGCGTCGGGGTAGCCGGAGAGACCCTGCTGGATGTGTCCCTCGGCTTGCGCGTCCTTGTCCTGGACCGTTGTGTTGCGGATGCGGCTGATGAGGCCGTCAATCATCTGTTGTTCCTGGGATGTCATCGCGTCGTGCGCCTCCGTGTCGTTGTATACGATGCTGGATGGAGGATAGTTCGACGCCAGGCGGGTTGGTTGCCGACCCGTCTTGCTGGTAAACTTGCCGAGTAGCCGGATCAGAGCCATGCCTTCGCCGTGAATGGCGGTTTCCCGTGCTTCTGGTGTGGGGCTGTAGCTCAGCTGGGAGAGCGCCTCGTTCGCAACGAGGAGGTCAGCGGTTCGATCCCGCTCAGCTCCACCAAACAACAATTTCGAAGCCTCCCGCTGCTGGTGAACCGGCAGCGGTTTGTTGTTTGGGTCAGAGCGCAGGGTGTGCGGGCCTCATCAGCCCCCTTTACCGCGCCGCTTGGAAGCTAATTGAAGTCGTTGGGGCTGCCACGGCCCGAAAGCGCAAGCCGGACTGCTACTTGTGTTGGGGGTGAATGCGCTCGGCTGCCACGATGCCCGTGCCTTCCAGGACCGAGTAGAAATGGTCCGCAGGCAGGTTCTTCAGGTTGTCGACGGTGCCAGAGGGCCAATGGACCTCAACCGAGTCAATCTGCGCTGCCTTTGCGAGTCCGAAGTGAACGCGGAGATCGTTCTGGGAGAGGTAGCTGCCTCCACTACGGACCTCGTCGGTCTGCGTCATTCCGCCCGTATGGATTGTGACACGGGCTCCCAGCGCGAGACGATTGCTCTTGGTTCCGCTCAGTTCAAAGCTGACCCAGTGAGCTCCCGCGATGCCTGGATTGTGCAGCAGGAGGGGGCTGCCATCGAGGTTTTCGATGATGAAATCCACGTTGCCGTCGTTGTCGAAGTCCGCTGCTGCGAGACCGCGGCCGACACGGGGCACAGTGATCGCCTTCCCGGCTTGTTCACTTGCGTCGCAGAAGGTACTGTCACGGCTGTTCAGGAAGAGGTTGGACGGTTCGCGGTAGCGCGCGCCAGAGGGAAGGCTGTCGACCTGCGGATAGACGTGCCCATTGACCGAGAAAAGATCGAGCCACCCGTCATTGTCGATGTCCGTGAAGACGGTGCCCCATTTGACGAAAGGCAGGGAAGGAAGAGCGATACCGGCGTCGTAGGAAACGTCCGTGAAGTTGTCCTTGCCTTCATTGCGGTAGAGCGTGTTGAACTCGTCGGCGAAGTTTGTGATGTAAATGGAGAAACGCCCCGTGTGGTTGTAGTCGCCGATGGCAACCCCCATGGAACCCTGTTCCGAGCCATCACCGCTGACCGCGGTTCCGGACTCCAGGCCTTCTTCGGTGAAGACACCCTTGCCGTCGTTGCGATACAGGTAATTGGGTGTGGAATCGTCCGCAACATAGAGGTCGGGGCGGCCGGTGTTGCTGAGGTCGGACCAGACAACGCCCAGGCCGTAGTAGCCGGGCTTGTCGTCTGTTCCAGTTTGCCTGGAGACCTCCGTGAAGGTCCCATCGCCGTTGTTATGGAAGAGGGAATCCCCCGCGCCCCGCAGCCCGCGAGGACCGCACTGCACATCAATGCCACGGTACCGACAGGTGGGACTCTTGCCGAACCCAGGAAGGTCGTTCAGCTTGAAGTCGACGTAGTTGCTGACGGCAAGATCGACAAAGCCATCCCCGTCGTAGTCGGCGAACGCGGCGCCTGTAGACCAGCGTCCGTCGGTGAGGCCGGCCTTGGCAGTGACGTCCGTGAAGGTGCCGTCGCCGTTGTTGCGGTACAGGACGTTGCCCCCGATACAAGTGATGTACATGTCGGGCCAGCCGTCATTGTTGTAGTCGCCGACCGCGCCGCCCATGGCGAAGCAGGGACTGGCGACACCAGCCTTCGCGGTCACGTTGGTAAAAGTGCCGTCGTGATTGTTGTGGTACAGCGCACCGCTGGCCTTTTCGCCTTTCAGGCTCATCTCCACGGTGGGTGCGTTGGTGAAGTAGATGTCCGGCCAGCCATCACGGTCGTAATCGAGGACAATCACGCCGCCGCTCATGGATTCGAGGATGTACTTCTTCTCCGGTGCAGCCAGGTGCGTGAACTGCAAGCCCGCTTTCTCCGTGATATCGGTGAGTTGGGGGACGGTCCGGTCTTTACAGACGTGCGCCTTGGCTCCAGTTGGCACTGTGGTCGGCGCGCTGTGCGCCTGCCCCAGAGCGATCGGGACGGGTGCGATCGCAACGAAGAGCAAAGTCGTCAGGAGACGTTCTGGGAAAGAGATCATACGAGCAAGAAGCAAGCCTGCGTGCTACAGAGCTTTCAGAGCCCCATAAAGCCAGCCTTCGCGACACATCCATACTACAATTTCTGAACGTTAGCCCCGCTTCCGAGGCAGAGTTTGTCATTGCTTTGAGGAGGGTGTTTGCCCGGCGACCATGGCCCGGGACTGAGCGAGATCGTTGCTGACGAGAGCGTCGCCCGGGTTCTGTTGCAGCGCGTACGTGAGTGCATCGATGGCTGTTGCGTAATCGCCCGTGTGAAAGGCAGCCAGACCAAGATTTCTCATGACGGGCTGCTGGTCTCCATCGGCGGAAGCGGCGAGGCGGAACAGCGGCAGAGCGGCTCCAAAGTCGCGGTTTCGGGCGAAGACCGTGCCCGCGTCGTTCAGGCTCTTGGCGATGATTTCCTTGAGGTGTCTGGCGACAGCTTCCATTTCAGGGGAGGGCGTGGCAGGCGCGCTTGCGCCCAGCGCTGGGTGCGGTGGTGTGAGGTGAGCCGGATCCGTGGTGACGCCTGTGCTCTCCGTCAGCGGCACGGGAGCGCTCCCTGCAGCCATGGCGGTGCGCACGGCCTGCTCGCGTCCGGCCCATGCTTCGGCTTCGGTGGTCTTTGCCTTCTCTGCGTTGAGGCGGCTCAGGGTCGCGTAGGCCCGCCGTATCCCGTAGGCGTTCAGGGCCTCGTTGGTGCCGGTCAGGGTGACTGCCTTCCCCAATGCGAGCAGGGCCTCGTCGGTGTGATTTTGCGCATAGGCATTCATCCCGAGCTGAAGCCATGGACCCGGCGACGAAGGATCCACGCCGGCTGCCTTCTCGAGGAACGGAGCGGCGTCCTCGTAGCGCTCATATTGCGAGAGCACGGAACCTAGATTCTCGTTCGCGACGAAATCTCCAGGCAGTAAGGTGCATGCAAGCGTAAACTCCCGCAGGCTGTCGGCGTTGTATTGGTATTCGTTCAGCTCCCAGTAGGCATTGCCGAGAGCAAGGTGAGCCGGTCCGAGCCTGGGGTCGAGTGTCACTGCTTGCGTTAGTTCGGTGATGGTTCCCGGCAGGTCGCCTGAGGCGTGCCGGGCAGCGGCCAGGAGCAGATGAATCTGAGCCGTTTTCGCGGTGCTCGCGACGATCTCCGAAGTCACTTTGTCGGCAGCTTCGGTGTGCTCCGCACAGAGTTCGGAGGTGAGCAGGAAGAGCGCCGTTTGCAATCGTTGTTGCTGCATGCCCGAGGTTTCGCTGACAGAAAGGGCTTGCCGGTAGGTATCGCTCGCGAGCGTGCATCGGTTTTGTTCTACATACAGTGAGCCGAGCAGCTGCAGTCCAAGGGCGCCGAGCTGTCGCGCAGACGCGAGAATCTGATCCGGGTCGTTTGCGTCGAGAGCGGCCTGTTCCGCGGCAACGAGCGTCTCTAGGCGTTGCCCTGAGCTGGAGGGGCTTTCTCCTTGTGCTTTCGCGGTACTCCCGGCGGCCATCAGCAGCAGCAGCGATGCGAGCCAGCCCGTTACAAAGATGCGGCGGAGTCGTTTTCGTCTTTGTCGCGGCGTGATTGCTTCCATGACTGACTAATCCGGGATGGCGGTGTTTGGGCGGACGATTCGGATCATGTGATCCGTGAATTGTGAGTGCATTTCAGGAATTTCGTACTTTTGCATGTGGCAGCTGATGCACCTGGAGGTGGCAACAGGGCAGACCGGCCCGGGGTGCTCGGTGCTTAGGGTCTCTGCGTTCGTCTTGGCGGTGGCCTGGGCCGTGACTTTGGCTGGGAATCTGTTATGGCATTGGAGGCAAACCGCGTCGTAGGCCGCGAGATCGTGTTCCAGCGGGGCGTGTGGGTTGTGGCAGGACTGGCAGGTAAGGCGCGCATCGCCGGACGCTCCCCAGCAGCGACTCTTCTCGAGCCGGTATGCAGGGAAGCGCACCGTCTGCAAGCCGGAGGCTCCCATGATCCGGACGTCCCAGGGTGTGCTGTGGCACGCACCGCAGAGGTCGACAGATTGTGCCGGGGTCAATCGGGCGGGATTCAGAATATTGAGGCCGGCCCCCGCGCCCGTGGAGGCGCCAGTTTGCATGACACCAATGTGCTGAGCGCCCGGACCGTGGCAGGCCTCACAGGTGATTCCGGGGGTAAAGCCTGTCTCGTTGAGAGCCGAACCGGAGGTCAGGCCTGTTGTGTGGCAGCCGAAGCAGGTTTTAGCCTCAAAGCCCTCCACCTGTCGGCCCAGAGCCCTGCCGATAGTTGCAGGTGGTCCATGAAGCCGACCAGGCGTTGCCGCAAATCCTTTGACGCTGGAGAAGTAGTTGAAGCGCGCTTCCCTGAAGCTGCCGTCCCCATCGAGCCAGAGATAACTCTGTCCGACCTGACCCGAACCGAAAGCCCATTGGAGCGTGGCGGACTGGCTCTCTGCGCCGTGACGTACGGTAACCCTGAACTGTTCTTTTTGGCGACTAACGCTGTAGGTATAGGGCCCCGAGTGGAACTGTTGCGCCAGGTTCTGCTGCAGCACAGAGGATGCAGCAGCAAAGCCGAGAGTGTGTGCCATCTGGCTGTTTGCCTGCGAGCGGTAGATCTCCGCATGGCACTTGGAGCAGGCTTGCGCGCCGACAAAGGCATGTTTGTCTGCGGCCGTGCTTGTGGGCCACCACGGGGTGGAAGCGATCCGCTCTCGGGTGGTCATGGAACCGCTCGAGGCGGGCGTGGCCGATCTGCTATAGCGGCTCCAGCCGAGGAGGAGCAAGGCCAGCAGAAGGACGTAAGTGGAGTAGCGACTCAGCAATGTGGCCCGCAACACAGGGAAGTTTGATTGATGGTACCCGCAAGACGAAGGATCCGGGAAGCGAACGCCCATAAGGAAGCCCTAGTGAGGGACGGCGCTGGCATCTCGGTTCCGATCCTTGATCTGCCGATAGACTTTGAACTCACGTTCGGCGTCCGCGCCCTGTCCTGCTTTCTTGTAGGCCGTCCCTAACTGGTAATGCACGTAGTCTTTGGTGCCATCTGCTTTTTCTGACATCTCGAGTTGCAGAATGCTTTCTTGTACCTGGCCGCCTTCGAGCAGGAGCTTGCCGTATTCGTATTGCGCTTCGGCGTGCTCAGGATGGGCTGCAACAGTGTCTTTGAGGAGATCGTGTGCTTCGTCCTTTTGTGAGGTCTGCAGCAGCGCAAAGGCGAGTGCCGTGCGCACATTCGGATTGTCTGGGGTCAGCACCAACTCCTGGCGTAACTCGGGGATCGCTTCCGCGGGGCGATCGAGACGGATAAGCGATTCTCCGATCTCATAATGCGCCAGGGAAAGGTTTGGCTCTACCTCGAGAGCCTTCTGAAAGCAGGTCTGGCTGCCTTTGTAATCTTCCGTGTCGATGAACACGTGACAGACGAGAGGAAGCAGATCCGTGGACAAGGTTTGAGACACGAGGGCTTCCGCGATGTGGTTCGCCTCCTGCGCATGGCCGGTACGTGCGAGCGAGAAGGCGTAGGAGTAGGCCGTAGTAGGGTCTTGCAGGGCCACGTTGCCGGCCGCGCCAAAGCTGCTGGCCGCCTCCGAAAAGCTGCCAAGAGCGAATTGAGAGAGCGCGAGCAGCAGGTCGGCATGTTGATCCATGGCCTGCCCTGCGGCCTTTTGGTTCTCCCGGTAGAGGCTCAATGCACGGACTGCCTCAGCACTGTCGTTGACACGAAAGGCTGCCGTGCCCAGGTTGCGAAGCACCAGGGGTTTCGATGGATTCCAGTGTTCCGATTGTTGAAAGTCGTGAAGGGCGGCGGGGTAGTCATGCTGGCGGGCTTCGGCGGTTCCAAGGTCGTTCAGGCTGCTGGCGAGGAGTGCGGTCAGCTTGGCTTCTGCCGCACTCTGAAGGTTGCGCTCTGCAGGGTTGTCCTGAGGATCTGCATCCGTTGCGGGAGGGGCTGCGACAGCGAGACCGCTCAGCGGGGAATCGGCCATGGAGCCCTTTTCTGTTTGCGTAATGGATCTGGCGCTTTCGGCCACGGCGGCCTGCTCTGCACGCTTGTAGCGTGCCAGCAAGGCATCACCTTCCGAGTGATTGCCCTCGGCGACGAGCAGCCGGCCCAGGGTGAAATACGCGCGTCGCACCTGATAGTTGTTCCGACCCTCATCGGATCCGGTGAGGTCAATCGCCTTTTGCAGAAAACGCCTGCCGTCCGGAATACGCTTTTCACGGTTCGCATTCAAGCCGAGGTAGAGCCACACCTCGGGCTGGCTTGGGTCGGCAGCGGCGGGCGGGTGAGCGTGGCAGCCATGGCCCCGGATCC
>CAXTGN010000106.1:1873-11934 GCA_964243455.1 uncultured Acidobacteriaceae bacterium | reverse complement strand
GCTCTTCTTCGGGGAACATGAGGCCGGCGTCGATGACGAGGATGTCGTCGCCGAAACGGAGAGCGGTACAGTTCATACCGAACTCGCCTAACCCGCCGAGCGGAATGATCTGCATTTTATCTATTGCCATGGATTTTCAGTTTAGCTGATGCGGATGGGTCGCCGGTTCCGATTGGCCGGGAAGGGGAGCTGAAACGGCCTGGGACGCTACACTTACTCGCGTGCGTGACCTGCCGAATCTGGATGTCCTTCGTGCCTGTGCGGTGTTGACCGTGGTGGTTGAACATACCCTGCTGGCCCTTCAGGTTCAAACGATTGGTTCCTGGAAGACATCGTGGATCGGGGTTGTGGGCGTGTTTGTCTTTTTTGTGCACACCTCGCTGGTGCTGATGTGGTCGCTGGAACGCAAGCCGCATACGCTGGACTTCTACATCCGCCGAGCATTCCGCATTTATCCGCTGGCGTGGCTTGCGATGGCGGTGACGCTCGCGTTGCATGCGCCCGTGTCCGGAACACCGACTCACCTGTTCGCGTATGTGCAGCCTCCCCACGGCGTGGTCGAACACTTAAAAACGGCTCTGCTGGTGCCGAACCTTGGGGACAGCCCGGGGTACCTTCCGATGAGCGTGATGTGGAGCCTGCCGTACGAGGTGGAGATGTACGTGGCATTGCCGATGCTGTTCTTCTTTGTGCGGAAAAACTTCAGCATCTGGCCGCTGCTGGGGTTTTGGCTGCTTCTGCGGCTGGTGAACCGACAGCTTTTCCCCGGAGTGCCGCACAATCTCTATCTTTGTGTCTTGTATTTTTTACCCGGCGTCATTGCGTATGTGGGGTTTGGAAGGCATAGAGCCTTTCTTCCGGCATGGCTCTTTCCGGTGTTCCTCCTGTGCCTTTGGGGATGGTTCATGAGGAATCCCCAGTGGCGCCGAGCCGACGAACTCTGCATGATGCTGGGGCTTGGATTGCCGCTGTTTCACCAAATCAAGGCACGCCCGCTTCTCTCGCTGAGTCACGGCATCGCGAAATACTCCTATGGCGCTTACCTGAGTCATCCCTTCGCCATTGTGCTCGGGGTGCTGCTGTGGCGCGGGCATGCGATCTGGCTCCAGGTGGCGGTGGTTGCAGGGGCGACGATTGCGTTCTCCGTGGCGGCCTACCACCTGCTGGAGAAGCCGATGATCCGGCTCGGATCCCGTGTGGCCAACCGGGCGGAGCAAAGGTATGAGCAGAGGACGCTGCAGCAGTTCCGGATCCCGCAAAGCGAGATCAGCTGAGCCTACAGAGCGCGTAGCAGCTTTGCAGGGAGCAGAAAGATCGCGGCGATCAGATCGAAGGCTCCGTGTACGACGATGCCCAAGAGGCGAAAGGGCAGCAGGACCAGCCAGACGAGCGGGTACAGGAGCAGCAGGAGCAGTGCAGCCGGCCAGCAGAGGATCAGTAGGACGAGAAAAAGAAGGAACTTCAAAGCTAACCTCCGTGATGGTCGTACGAGGGGATTCTGTGCATTGTTCCGTATAAGGGCGTTGCCCGTTTCGCAGCCTTGGAACGAATGCCGAGAGAAATGGGCTTACCAGCGGGTGAGAGGCACTTCGTGGCGGCACTGGCGCAGCTTTGACCTAAGCTCTCCCTATGGAGACCGGATACTGGATTCAGCAGCTTCTTCGGCCTGGCGACCGCCGTACGGTGGGCAACGTTTCCGAGGTGGTACGAACCGTTCTGCAACAGCCCGGAATGACCTCCTCGCTCGTCGAATGCGTATTCGACGAAGATGCCGGTCTTCGCATGAGAGCCGCCGATGCTTTGGAGAAGATATCCCGGAAGCAAAGTGATCTGCTGCAACCCTATGCAGCTGTTCTGATCGGGTTGTTTGAGGAAACCGAACAGCAGGAGCTGCGGTGGCATCTGGCTGTGCTGCTACCCCGTCTCCGTCTCGATAGCGCCGAGCGTCGCCGCACCGCTCAGGTATTCCAGCTCTGCATGGAGGCACAAAGCTCGATTGTGAAGACGTGCGCCCTTCAAGGGCTGACCGATCTGACCAGGCAAGACCCTTCCCTGGTACCGCTCACGCTCGATTTGCTGATGTCCGCGGAGAGAAGTGGTACGCCGGCCATGAAAGCTCGAAGCCGCAAGCTCCTTCGTGAACTGACAAAACGCGAGAACACACTTTGACCACCCTCCCCGCTCCGGTGAGACGTAGTGAGCGAGGGAGTGGTGACGAGCTTCCGGTGCTGGCTGTCAACACGGGACGATCGGAAGGGGTGACGTCAGAAGCGATTAACGCAGCAGGTCTTCGAGTGCGGTGCTGAGGTCCGTTTTCTCATCGCGGTACTTGATCAGAATGGGTGTGTAGACGGAGAGGCCGAGGTCTTTGCCGGGGCCCTGCGTGATGGCGCGGGAGCCGGGGACGACGACGGCGTTTTCGGGGATGATGAGCGGGGTGTCGGCGGTGGCGCGGAGGACGGTGTTGTTGGGGAGATCGAAGACGGGGGTGCCGCGGGTAAGGATCGTGCCGGCGGCGAGGACCGCGCCCTTGCGGACGATTGTGCCCTCGTAAACGCCGGTGTTGCCGCCGACGAGGACGTCGTCCTCGATGATGACAGGGGAGGCGTTGACGGGCTCTAGGACGCCGCCAATCTGGGCTGCGGCGGAGAGGTGGACACGGGCGCCAATCTGGGCGCAGGAGCCGACCAGGGCGTGCGAGTCGACCATGGTGGCTTCGCCGACATAGGCACCGACGTTGACGAAAGAAGGAGGCGCCATGATGACGCCGGGTCCGAGGTACGCACCGGAGCGCACAGAGGTGCCGCCAGGGACGATGCGCAGGCCCTGTTCGGGGGTGAAACGGCGGGCCGGGAAGGTGTGCTTGTCGACGAAGCTGAGTGCGGAGGGGCCGGAGGCCTCGCAGCCGTTCATGCTCTGCATGACGCCGAGGCGGAAGCCGAGCAGGATGCCGCGCTTGACCCAGGCGTTGACGCGCCAGCCGGTAGGAGTATCGGCGTCAGGTTCGGCGGAGCGTAGGGTGCCGGCTTCGAGGGCATCGCGGAGCTGGATGAACGCCGGGAGAGCGTCGGGATTTGAGGCGGCTGCGGGGTCCCCGGCGAAGAGATCTTCGATGGTTTGCTGGAGGTTCTGGTGCGAGGTCATGTCAGAGGTCCATTTTAGGTGATGGACGTGGTGGGAGCTTCTTGCGAGGTGATATCTAGCCGCCGTATACTGCTTGTATACGGCAGGAGGATTGATCGTGCAAAGAACGGCAAAAGTGTTCATGAACAACCGAAGTCAGGCGGTCCGTTTGCCGAAGGATTTTCAGTTTTCTACTTCCGAGGTACTTATCCGGAGGGAGGGAGAAGAGGTCATTCTGTCTCCCCGTAAGAAGACGTGGGCGGAGTATTTTGCGGCGACCATCCCGGCGCCTGGGAACTTCATGGACGACGTGGAGGACCTCCCTGCGCAGGAACGTGATCTGTGATCGCGCTCTACATGCTCGATACGGATATCTGCTCGTACGCGATCAAGCAGTCCAGCGTCCCGGTTCGGCGGCGGCTTGAGCAGCTGCCTATCGAAGCAGTATGCATTTCAGTGATTACAAAGGCGGAGTTGCTGTACGGTCTCGCGCTGATGCCTACGCCCGAGAAGTACCGTTCGGCGATTGAAGCCTTCCTGCAATACGCGCAGGTGCTGGATTATCCCGAAGCGGCAGCTATCCACTATGCGGAGATACGTGCCGCATTGAAGAGAGAGGGGCAGATGATTGGGAGCAACGATTTACTGATTGCCGCTCATGCGCGAAGTCTGGATCTGGCGCTGGTCACGAACAATGTGCGGGAATTTGGACGCGTAGCGGGGCTTCGGATTGAGAACTGGGCTGAATAGGAACACCACAGTTCGATGGGGCTACACCGTCATGCTGCGTCTGCATTGAGGTGGTCCTGACGCAGAACCCGCGTTCCGGCGAGGGTGGCGTAGCTGACGGCTCCGAGCAGCGTGACAAGGCTGCATATGAAAAGTGCGGCCGTGAAGGAGTGGGTGCGGTCGAGGAGCCAGCCTGTGATGACCGGTGCGGCTGAGGCGATCAGGAAGCCAGCGAAGTTCTGCAGGGCGCCGAGCGAGGCCACATGGGCGGCAGGGCTGATGGCCTGTACATAGCCCCAGCCGGAGGTCCCGGCGAAGTGAATGGAAAAGAGCGCCAGGCTGATGCCGGCGACGGCCTGGGTGGTGGACGCGGCGTGCGCGACGGCGAGGGTGCTGATGGCCGAGAGCACCATGCCGGCGACGATGTTGCGCCGATGCACGAGCGCGAGGAGGCTTCCGCGTCGGATGAGCGCGTCGGAGATGAGGCCGCTGAGGAGCATGCCGACTGCGCCGCAGAGGAACGGGACGGCCGCAAGCCAGCCGCTGCGCGCCAGTGAGACATGGCGCTGCTCCTGCAGGTACCCGGGCAGCCATGCGAGGTAGAGCCACGCCGTGTAGTTGAGGCCGCCCCAGCCAAGCATCATGCCCCAGACCGTGCGCTGCTGCAGGACGAATTTCCAATTCATGCCGCTGCCCGGAGATGAGGGCGAAGGTGCAGGGTCGGCGAAGGGCGTGTCTTTGCGGGCGCGGTGCAGGATGACCCAGCCGCCAGCGACGACGAGACCGGCGACCCCGAGCAGAATGAACATAAATCGCCAGCCCGAGCGGAGCATGATGAAGGTGAGCAGGGGAGGCGCCACGGCCAGACTGATGTTCTGCGACGAGCTCATGATGGCCGTTGCCCGGGCGCGGGTGTCCGCCGTGAACCACTCACGTGTGCTGCGGATGCCGGCGGGATAGAACGGCGCTTCGCCTATGCCCAGCAGCACGCGCAGGGCGAGAAAGAGGGGAAAGCCGCCCACAAAGCCGGTGAGGAGTTGCGCGGTGGACCAGACGGCGAGACCGGTTCCCAGGACCGAGCGCGTCCCTAGGCGGTCGAGCAGGCCGATGAGCGGCAGCTGGGCGAAGCCGTAGGCGAGTGAGAACGCAGAGAGCAGCCAGCCCATCTGCGTGGCCGTGAGGTGCAAATCGGCGCGGACTGAGGTGTTGGCGATGGAAAGTGAGGAGCGGTCGAGGAAGTTGACTACGCCTGCGAAGAACAGCAGGGACAGGGTGATCGTCTGGTGGTCGCGCAGGCTGCGGGTTGCGGTTGCCGGTTTCATTTTGCGCTCTTGCGGCAGCAACCGGCGGAAAGCAGATCCCTCCTCTGCGCTGCGGATGACAAACCCTGGGTGGGTGCCTGCGGTTGAGAGGACAATTCAGAGCTGGGGGCGAGAAGGATGGTGCTTACGATGGTCAGCGTGCACGGCTTAAAACATGCGCAGCTTGGAATGATCTTCAGGTACGGGCTGGTCGAAGAGCAGGCCTAATTCGCCGAGGATGCGTTCGAGCTTGCGTCGGGTGGGCTGAGTGACGGGAACCATGGGCAGGCGGAGGTTTTCATGCCCGCGCCCGAGGAGCGCGAGCACCGCCTTGATGGGCGCGGGGCTGGGTTCGGTGAAGAGGGCCTGCATGAGGCGGAAGTAGTGGCGGTTGATGCGGCGGGCGGCGACCCAGTTGTCGGTTTCGGCGGCTTCGACCATGTGGGACATTTGCTGCGGGATGGCGTTGGCGGCCACGGAGATGACCCCGACACCGCCGACGGCGAGGGTGGGCAGGGTAAGGGCGTCGTCGCCGGCAAAGACGCGGAAGCTGCGCGGAGCCTGCGTGAGGATGGAGGTGATTTGGGTCATCAGGCCGCTGGATTCCTTGATGCCGACGATGTTGGGAATTTCGGCGAGGCGAAAAACGGTATCGGGCTCGAGGTTGGCGCCAGTGCGGCCGGGGATGTTGTAAAGCAGGATGGGGAGGTGCACGGCCTCGGCGATGGCCTTGAAGTGCTGGAATTGGCCTTCCTGGCCGGGGCGGTTGTAGTAGGGATTGGCGCTAAGAATGCCGCTCAGATTGGGGATCCTGGCGAGCTTGCGGACATTTTCAACAGCCTGGGCGGTGGAGTTGTGGGTGGAACCGGCGAAGACGGGAACGCGGCCAGCGGCAGTTTGGACGGTGATCTCGACAACGCGGAGCCACTCCTGTTCGGTGAGGGTGGAGGCTTCGCCGGTGGTACCGGCGGGAATCAGAAGCGAGACGCCGTTGGCGATCTGCCAGTCGACATGTGCGTGTAAGGCGTGTTCGTCGATGCTGCCGTCGAGGCGGAAGGGTGTAACGAGAGCGGTGCCACAGCCCTGCAAATCCATACGGGGATGAGTTTACGACGGATTGGCGCTTCGCGTTGGCTTGGGGTGGCGCTGCGCGTTGGCTGGGTGGGCGCTCTGTGTGGCGGCATGAGGTATCGCGTGTCAGGGGGCTGGTGTTTCGTGTGGTGGAGGTGTTTGTAGGGCGCGGGTCTTCTCGACGATGCGGCGGGGTGGGATGAGCCAGAGGACCGCCACCGTGGTGAGCATGGCCATGGACAGCCAGGGGGAGCGGAGGGCCACAAAGATGGCTGCCGTGCTGAGCGCGGCGGAGCTGGCTTGCTTTATGTAGCCGGCAGCCGGTGGAACGCCTGTGCGGCGGCGAATGGTGTGCGACAGCACGGTCCAGGATAGGGCAGGCAAGCAGAAGCAGGTGGCGTACACCGCCACGGGAACAGGCGCGATGCCGCGCGAGCCGATCCACTCGACGCCGAAGGGAAGCAGCGAAAGAGTGAAAAGCAGGCCGAGGTTGGCCCAAAGAATGCCGTGGGTGACTGTTTCGAGGTCGTCGACGAGGTAGTGGTGATTGACCCAGTAGATGCCGACCTGGACGAAGCTCAGGAGGTAGACGGCAAAAATTTTGAAGTTCTGGCGAAGGACTTCGCGATCGGTGATTGCGCGGCTGCCCGGGACTTTGAGTTCCAGCACCATGATGGTGATGATGACGGCGATGACGCCGTCGGAGAAAGCTTCCAGGCGCGCGCGGGTGAGGGATTCAGCCATGGATGGATGGGGCCAGCATACATGGGCTGGTTTGGGAGAGGCCGGAGATGGGGCGCGGCAAAAAGCAGGTTTCCCGTTCGGGGAATGACAAGCAAGAGAGGCAAAGGCCACGGCAAAGCAGAGGCAAGCCCATAACGCACGCTGGGGTGCGCTGCGGTTGGTGTCTGGGTTACACCCAGTTGCCGTTTCGCATCAGGGGTTCCGCTTTCCCGGTGCTGTCGAGGCCGTCGACGTGGACCTTTGGGCCGCCGATCATCCAGTCGACGTGGATGAGGCTGTCGTTGGCGCCGTGGGCGGCGAGTTGTTCTTCGGTCATCTTTTCGCCGTCGATGAGGCAGGTGGAGTAGGCCTGGCCGAGGGCGATGTGGCAGGCCGCGTTCTCGTCGAAGAGGGTGTTGTAGAAGAGGATGCCGGACTGCGCGATGGGTGAGCGATCGGGGACCAGGGCGACTTCGCCGAGCTGGCGGGCGCCTTCGTCGGTGGAGATGAGTTTGTTGAGGGCTTCCGCGCCTGCGGTTGCGGTGGCCTCGACGATGCGGCCGTTCTTGAAGATGCAGCGGATGTTCTCGATGAGCGTGCCCTGGTGCGAGAGGGGCTTGGTGGCCGAAACGTGGCCGTTCACGCGGTCCTTGTGCGGCGTGGTGAAGCACTCTTCGGTGGGGATGTTGGGGTTGCAGAAGACGCCGTTGCCGGAGTCGCCCCCGCCCCCGGCCCAGAGGTGTTCGTCGGCGAGACCCACGGTGAGGTCGGTGGAGTTGTCGTCGGTGAAGAAGCGTAGCGAGCCGAAGCGTTTGGCGTTGAGCAGGTCGACGCGCTGCTTGAGATTGCGGCCATGGGCGGCCCAATCGGAGACAGGGTCATCGCCGGTGATGCGGGAGGTGTGAAAGATGGCGTCCCAGAGCTTGCCCAGCGCGAGTTCAGGCGGGTCATTCGGAAAGACACGGGCGGCCCAGGCAGGCGTGGCGGCCGCGACGATGGTCCAGTTGATGTCGTGACGGGTGATCAACTCCATGGCCGGTTTGTAGACCCTGGACTGCGCCGTGTTGGCGCGGGAGACCTTGTCGTGGTCGACGTGAGCGAGCAGGGCAGGGTCGGAGCCAGTGATGGCCATGCGGGCGGCACCGGAGCGGAAGGCTTGCGCGACGCCGTCGTAGAGCCACTTGGGGGCGTAATCGAAGGAAGTGTCCGGGGCGTGCTCGTAGCGGGCGAGCGTCAGCGCGTCGTCGGTCAGGAGCGTGGTGACGAGCTTGGCGCCGGCCTTGTAGGCGTGTTCGGCGACACGGCGCACGAACGGAAGAGCGTCCGTGGGCGCGGTAAGATACAGTTCCTGTCCTGGCTGCAGATTCAGGCCGACGTGAACGGCGACCTGCGCCAGGCGATCGAGCTTGTCGTTGAATGAGAGCCCGGCAAAGGTCTGGGGCTGGAGAACGGCGGAAGTCATCGACGGTAGTGTACCGCGATGGTTCGGGTCTTAAATGCTCTCGAAAATTTCCTTGAAGTCGTACACCCCGGGCTTGGTCTGGGCGAGCCATTCGGCGGCGCGAACGGCGCCCTCGGCGTAGGCACGGCGCGACTGCGACTCATGGGTAAGCAGGATGCGGTCGCCGGGGCCGGTAGCCTCGAGCACATGGAGGCCGACGGCCTCCCCATGGCGGATGGACTGGATGGGGATGTCGTCCGCACCCGCGGCGACCTGGACCGTGTCGCGGAGAGTCAACGCGGTGCCGGAGGGGGCGTCGAGCTTGGTGGTGTGGTGCGTTTCAGAGATGGAAAAGGAATATCCGGCGGCCTTGAGGTCTTTGGTCATGAGGGCGGCAAGCTTGAACATGAGCTGTACGCCTACAGAGAAGTTCGAGCCGTAGAGAAGCCAGGCCCCACGGCGATGGGCGAGGGACTTCATATCCGGGAGCTTGCCGTACCAGCCCGTGGTGCCGACGACCATTTTGGCGCCGTTGGCCAGGCAGGCGCGCATGTTGGGGATGACAGCTTCGGGGGTGGTGAAGTCGATGACGACATCGAAGCCGGCGACGAAGGGCGCGGTGAGGGCCATGGCGTCGCGGTTTTCCGTGGCGTCCAGCACATGCACGCTGTGGCCGTGCTCGGCGGCCACCGAGGCGACGAGCTTGCCGGTTTTGCCGACGCCGAGAACGAGGATGCGCATGGGGAACTCCTGAGGGTGGTTGTTAGTTGCTAGTTCTTAGTTCTTTGTAGGTGCCGTGATCGTGCAAGCCGTTGGAACTAAGCACTAAGAACTGAGCACTAAGAACTAAAAGCTTGTATCTGCCGGGCTTCCACGTCGAAGACGGCGGGGTCGGGGTTGGCGAAAAAGTGGGTGTGGAGGGCCTGGATGGCCTGGTCGACGTCGTCTTCGTTGATCATGAAGCTCATATTGATCTCGCTGGCACCCTGCGAGATCATGCGCACGTTGATGTGGGAAATGGAGCTGAAGACCTGGCCGGAGATGCCGGCCTGGCCGCGGATGTCCTCGCCAACGAGGCAGACGAGGGCTTTGTTGCCTTCGAATTTCACGTCGGCGAGCTTTGAGAGCTCGGCGGAGATGGCCGGCAGGGCTTCTCGGCTGTCGACAGTGACAGAAATGGAGACCTCGGAGGTGGAGACCATGTCGATGGCGCACTTGTGCTTGTCGAAGACGTCGAAGACGAGCTTGAGAAAGCCGTGCGCGAGCAGCATGCGGCTGGCCACGATGTCGATGATGGTGAGGCGCTTTTTTACGGCGATGGACTTGAAAGGGCTGGCGCAGGGCGGGGGCATCGCGGTGATGACGGTGCCCTCGTTCTCGGCGTTGCGGCTGTTGAGCACCCAGACGGGGATGTTCTTCTGCACTGCGGGAAGAATGGTTGCCGGATGGAGGACTTTGGCGCCGAAGTAGGCGAGCTCGGCGGCTTCCTCGAAGCTGATGGTCCGGACCCGGAGGGCATCGGGGCAGACGCGTGGATCGGTGGTCATGATGCCGTTGACGTCGGTCCAGATCTCGATGGCGCCGGCGTGGAGACCGCCCCCGACGAGGGCGCCGGTGTAGTCGGAGCCGCCGCGGCCGAGGGTGGTCGTGACTTCGTTGTGCGAGCCGATAAA
>CAXTGN010000106.1:0-1863 GCA_964243455.1 uncultured Acidobacteriaceae bacterium | reverse complement strand
CCCATGACGGGGACCTTGCCGGCCTGAAGAAGGGGCAGGACCCTGGCCTGGAGTGCGCGCTCGATGGCGGGCTCGTCTGGGAGAGCCTTACCGAAGTGGTTGTCCGTGAGGATGACCTCGCGGGCGTCCACGTGGGCTGCCGCGATGCCGAGTTGCTGGAACGCGGCGGTGATGATGACCGAGGACAGGCGCTCGCCATAGCTGACGATGAGGTCGGAGGTGCGCGGGGTGAGCTCGCCGAGAATGGCGATGCCACGGACGAGCTCGTCGAGTGAGTCGAAGGCGCGGTTGATGTCTTCGTTCAAGATCTCGAGCTGAAGGCCATCTACGAGCGCGGCGGCAGTGTCGAGGTGGCGGGTGCGGAGACGTGCGGCGATCTCGAGGGCGGCTTCGCGGTCACCCCGACCAGCGGAGGCGGCTGCCGCGCAGGCGAGGAGCTGGTCGGTGACCTTGCTCATGGCCGAAACAACGACCACGGGTTGGAGACCCTTGGCGAGGCGACCGGCAACGATGTGTGCTGTGCGCGTCATGGCGGCGGCGTCTTCCACCGAGGTGCCACCAAACTTCATGACGACGACATGCCCGTTGGGTGTGCTCACGCGTCGACCATCACGGTTTCTACGTCGACCTGCTGAGGTGCGCTTGCCCCGGTGTTCATCGGCGGGAAGCTCCTGAAATTGAGCTTACCGAGAA
The DNA here is from genome assembly GCA_964243455.1 of uncultured Acidobacteriaceae bacterium. GTDB lineage: Bacteria > Acidobacteriota > Terriglobia > Terriglobales > Acidobacteriaceae > Granulicella. The sequence continues at coordinate 1,170 of CAXTGN010000106.1, read as the reverse complement.
CGGCGAGGAGTTCCGCGTTCAGTACGGCCGCGCCGGCCGCCCCGCGGATGGTGTTATGGCTGAGCACGACAAACTTCCAGTCCATCAAGGGGCAGGGTCGAAGGCGGCCGACTGAGGCGGCCATGCCGTTGCCCCGGTTGCGGTCGAGGCGGGGTTGCGGGCGGTCGGCCGCGGACTCATACTCGAGTGGCTGCAAGGGGGCGGTCGGCAGGCGAACGCCGAAGAGCATGCCCGTAGGGCCGAAGGGCTGAAACTCCTGCAAGGCCGCGAGCACCTGCTCATAGGTGGCCGGGGTCTTGAGTTTGATCGAGACGCACTCGGTGTGACCGTCTTCCACGGGGACGCGGTTGCAATGAGCGGAAAGTTTGGCGGGAAGCGGCGCGATGGCGTTGCCCCGGAGTGTGCCGAGGAGCTTGTTGCATTCCTCCTGCATCTTCTCTTCTTCGTTCTTGATGTAGGGGACGACGTTGCCGAGGATGTCGAGCGTGGCGACACACGGATAGCCGGCTACGCTGATTGCCTGCATGGTGGTGACGAAGAGGCTTTAGATGCCGAAGCGCTGATGCAGGGGCTTGAGGGCCAGGACGAGGCCGATGGCAGAGCAGTTGGGGTTGGTAACGATGTAGCCGCCGGAGGTCTTGCGTGTGGCCTGTTGTTCGAGGAGCTCGAGGTGATCGAAGTTGACCTCGGGGATGACGAGCGGCACGTCGGGGGTCATGCGGAAGGCCGAGGAGTTGGAGATGACGGCACAGCCGGCTTGGGCAAATTTGGGCTCGAGTTCGAGCGCGACACCGGCGTCGAGGGCGGCGAAGATGATGCGCGGCAGAGGCGTGGTGGAGGCTTCCGGCGTGTTGGGCTGGAGCAACATCTGCCCGATGCGCGCGGGCAGCGGTGTGTCGAGCTTCCAGTTGCAGGCTTCGGCGTAGGGCTTGCCCTGGCTGCGGTCGCTGGCGGCAAGCCAGGTGAGATTGAACCAGGGGTGGTTGGCGAGGAGCTGAATGAACCGTTGACCGACTGTGCCGGTGGCTCCGAGAATGCCTACATCGCGCCGTTCCATCCCGGTAGTTTAGCTCAGGGAGCGGAACACCTGCCGCGGCGTGTGGAGCGGCTTAGGGCATGGCCGGGTGTTAGTGGGCCTGCAGATGCGGAGGATGCGATTGGAACGAGATA
>CAXTGN010000105.1:1611-11953 GCA_964243455.1 uncultured Acidobacteriaceae bacterium | reverse complement strand
AAGGTGGCACTCTACCGCTGAGTTATGCGCCCGGTTGGGTCTTCGCGTCCGGTCCTGCCGTTTCGCCAGCGTCTATTATACCACTTTGATTTGATGGATCGGACGTTTCGTACACAGGCGGACAACTGCCGCGCATCAGACATGGCAGAGACGCTACAATACCGCCCTGATGGAACGCGATTCGACCCCGCCCGGACTGACTGGCCGGCAATCTGAGAACGAATCGCGTGATGACGCGCAACCTCCCAGCCCGACACGGGTTGAGGAGGATATGGGTTCCGTGGCACTCCATCCCGGTGTTTTCGGCGGCGTGGCACCGGCAGCTCACGGGGATCGCCCCTTACCCGACATCGATCTGAGCCCGGAAGGCGGGCGCCGTCGGGCCGAGGCCATGGCCCGTGGGGATGCAAGCAGCCTTTCCGATGCCGAGGTCATGCTCGAGCTGAAGTCCGGCAATATGGACGCGTTCGACATCCTGCTGGCGAAGTATCGCAAGCCGATCATGCACTTCATGTTCCGCATGGTGCATAACCAGGCCGTCGCGGAGGAGCTGGCACAGGAGGTCTTTCTCCGGGTGTATCGCTCTCGCGAGACCTACAGGGCGGAAGCGCGCTTCAGTACCTGGCTGTACCGGATCGCCACCAACCTGGGCGTCAATCACGCGCGCGACACCCGCAACGAACGAATCGCCCCGACGGTGCAACTGGACGAACCGGACGCTGAGACCGGTACCACGCCCGACCTGGCCGACAGTACCCCGTCGGTAGAGGCGGAAATGCTCCGGCGGGAGCGCATGAACGCCATCCGGCAGCACGTGATGGCCTTACCCGAGCGACAAAGGACGGCCGTTCTGATGCACAAGTATGAGGGCCTGGACTACAAGAGCATCGGCGAGGTGCTGAAGCTGTCCGAGTCCGCCACCAAATCACTCCTGTTCCGTGCCTACCAGACACTTCGGGAGAAACTGAAGGATTTTGTATAGCTGTGAGACAAAGCAATCCAGTTCGCACCGGTTCGGGGCCAAACGGCCTCGCAGGACGCACGTGCAACTATGCCTCGTCCCACACATCAGGGGAAAGAGCCACCGTCGAGAGGGGGCCCGTATGACCATGACCGACTGCAAGAGCTGCAAGAACTATCTTCCCGACCTTTTGCTCGACCCGCACGCCGTTCCGGCGAGCGTGTCCAAGCATGTGGCCGACTGCACTGACTGCCGTTCAGAACTTGCCGAACTCCGCGCCACGATGCTGTTCATGAACGAGTGGACGGCCCCGGATCCCTCGGCCTTCTTCGATACAAGGCTGCACGCCCGGCTGCGCGCCGAGCAGGCCGCGGCACCGGAGGGCCTGTGGGAGCGGCTGGCCAACTTTCTGCGATACAGCACCGGACGGGGTCTGCGTCCCGCCATGGCCGGCGCACTTGGATTCGCCATGCTGCTCGGGGGTGGAACCGCGCTGACGGTGCTGCATCATGGGACAGTCCCGGCTGCTTCCTCGCCCACAGTGAACGACCTTAAAATCTATGACAACAATGCCCAGGCGGTAGATCAGATGGATCTGCTGGATGAACCCGGGTCGGCCTCCGACGATGCGTCGCACAGCTGATCCGGAAAGCAACGTGAGGCTTTTGCACTTACCGATCCCGGTCGTTCTAGGGTAAACGTGTACTACCGGCTGTCGGCGACCCCGCGTCGGAAGGTACCCAAGACAAGCAAGCGATGATGCAGCGTCTTCCAATTCGCCGGACCACCTCGACTGCTTCCAGGGCGGCTTCGGCAGCCCTGTGGCTGTGTTGCCTGGTGGTGTGGGCCCGTCACGGGAAGGCACAGGCACCGATCGAGCGTCGTCCGCCGCCGTCGGCCCCCGCCGCCACAGGGCAGCCTGTCGTTGGCCCTAAGAGGGGGGTGCGCGGCGAGCATCTGGCGGAGTGGATGAACCAGCACAGCAGCCTGACACCGCAACAGCAACAGCAGGCACTGGAGCACGAGCCCGGCTTCCAGGAACTCCCCCGGAATACGCAGCAGCGCATGCTGGATCGTCTGTCGCAGCTGGATGCCATGAACCCTCGCCAGCGTCAGCGGGTGCTGGCCCGCACCGAAGTGATGGAGCGGCTCAACCCCGGCCAACGTGCCGAGGTACGCAGCGCGATGGCTCAGCTCGGCAGCCTGCCCGTGAACGATCGCCGTGCCGTAGCGCAGACCTTCCGTGCCTTGCGCGAGCTCCCGGCGGAGCAGCGGATTCAGGCGTATGCCTCGGGTCGCTACGGCGCTCCGCTGAACGACACACAGCGCACGGTGCTGTTTCATCTCCTGCAGGTGGAACCCATGCTGCCTCCGCCTGCAGCGCCCTCCGGAGTGCTACCGGGACAAGCACTTCATTAATGAGTTCGGAAGCCGTTCTGCGACCTAGCTTTTCAGCAGGTTCTTCGCCAGGAACAGAACGTTCGCCGGCCGCTCCGCCAGGCGACGCATGAAGTAGGGGTACCACTCCGTCCCAAAGGGCACGTAGACCCGCATGCCGAAGCCCTCGGCGACGAGCTTGCGCTGCAGATCGCGGCGAACGCCATACAGCATTTGGAACTCAAAGGCGCCTGGGTCCAGGGCGTTCTCCCGCACAAAGGCACGCATCGCATCAATGATGGCCTCGTCGTGCGTGGCCATACCGCAGTACACGCCGCTGGTGGCCATGCGCTTCATTAGCGTGACGTAGTTTGCATCCACATCCGCCTTGTTGGGAAACGCAAGCTCGGGCGGCTCTTTGTAGGCGCCCTTGCAAAGCCGGATGCGTATCCCCTGGCGCAGCAATCGATCGGCGTCATCGCCTGTACGGAAGAGGTATGCCTGCAGCACCGTCCCAACCCGCGCCGGGAATCGGGTATGCAGGCGTTCCGTGATCGCGACGGTCGCTTCGGTGTAGTCCGAGCTTTCCATGTCGATGCGCACAAAGCTGTCGACTGAGGCAGCATGGGCGACAAGGTCGCCTACGATGCGCTCCGCAAGGTCCGGGCCTGCTCCGTGGCCGCCGATATCCATGCCCATCGCCGTGAGTTTCACGCTGATGTTCGCCTGCAGCCTGCGTGCGGCGATGCCGTCCAAAAGACGGTGATATACCGCCGCTCCTTCTTCCGCCTGGGAGACCTGCAGCACACTTTCGCCCAGCGAATCGAGCGACGCCGTGATGCCCTCGGCATTGAGCCGCGCTGCTGCATCCATGGCTTCCTCGATCGTCATCCCCGCCACAAAACGTCGTGAAACGCGTTGTCCCAGCGAGTTCCTTTCAGAGAACGCGCGTAGGTGACGATTGCCGGAAAGCGAGATGAAGACGGAACGGAGCATAGAGCAGGCTCATTGTCGCATGCACCTTTGGGCTGGGTGAAACGAGCGCGGGGAGGCGATCAGCCCAGAAGCAGCGAAAGCAGCGCCATGCGCACGTACAGACCGTTCCGCGCCTGGCGGAAATACGCCGCCCGCGGATCGAGATCGACCTCGGGGGCAATCTCGTTCAGTCGCGGAAGCGCATGCATGATGACCGCACCTTTCTTCAACCGCTCGGCGGTCTTCAGCGTGAGAATGTACGCATCCTTGACCGCTTCGTACTCCGCCTCAGAAGCAAAGCGTTCGCCTTGCACCCGCGTGACATACACCACATCCGCGTCGTCGACGCTCTCGTCCAGAGACGCTGATTCTTCCATCTGAACGCCTTGACTCGCGAGCCGGCCCGCCAATGGCTCCGGCAATCGTAACGAAGGCGGCGAGACCAGCTTCACATGCAGGCCAGGGAACTGCGCCAGCAGTGGAAGCAGCGAATGAATCGTGCGCCCGTAGAGCAGATCGCCTACCAGCACGACGCGCAGGCGATCCAATCGGCCAAGTTCGCGATGAATGGTGTACGTGTCGGCAATAGCCTGGGTGGGATGTTCCCCGGCGCCATCCCCTGCGTTGATCACAGGTACCGGTGATGCCGCGGCTGCCGCTGCAGCTGTGCCCTGTTCGAAGTGCCGGATCACGATGGCGTCCGCGTAGCCGCTCACCACGCGCACGGTGTCGGCGATCGTCTCGCCTTTTACAGCCGAAGAACTGTCCCGCGCATTTTCGACAGAGAGCACACTGCCCCCGAGCTTCTGCATGGCGGCCTCAAAGGACAGCCGCGTGCGTGTGCTGGGCTCATAAAACAATGTGGCCAGAATGCGGCCCTGCAAACTCGGCCGCAGGCTACGGGAGCGATCGTGCCGCTCCATCTCTTCGGCAAGCTCGAAGAGCTGATAGAGCGTTGCAGGGGGCAGTTGCGAGGCGCTGATGAGGTGGGTCAGATCAAACATGGGTCTCTTCTTCTGGCGTTAGCCGGCTGCGTCGGCTTGGTGAACGATCCCGCGAAGGACGGTGTACCGCACGCTGCCCGGGAACCTGTAGCCCTCGAAGGGGGACCAGGCGCATTTGGTTCGCACGCTGTCGCGCGTCACAGCGTATGGCGAGTGCGGATCGATGACCGTAAGCGAACCGGTATAACCGGCTTCGATTCGGCCATAGCCGCGCCCAAAGCCGGCGGGCAGAAACTCGCGCACAAAGCGTCCGGGGTTAAAGGCGCAGACACGTGCAATCTGTTTCGCTGTGAAACCGTGCTCCCGCATGAGCCACGTGGCAAAGGCCCCGTAGGTATCCAGCAACGGCACGCCGCTCGCGCCAATAGCCTTCTCCTCAAGCGTGTGCGGCGCATGGTCGGTCGCGATGTAGTCGATCACGCCTGACCGCAACGCCTCAATCAGCGCCAGTCGATCATCCCGTGTCCGCAGAGGCGGATTCATTTGCAGCGCCATGCGGTTCGCGTCGGTCAACATGGACGTGTCGAAGAAAAGGTGATGCGGCGTTACCTCGCAGGTCACGTCCACGCCCCGGGCCTTTGCCGCGATGACCTGCCCAAGCCCCTCACCCGTGGAGTAATGGCACAGCTTGCCCACCAAGTCGTACGTCTCGATCAGATGCAACGCGAACTTCGTCGCCGTGACCTCCGCACGCGCTGGCCGACGTCCCTCATGGGTGGGCTCACCGCGTGACGCATCGAGGATCTCCGGGTCTTCGCAGTGAAAGCTGACGTTGCGGCCACGGTAGCCCGCGATCACCTGTTCCAGCTCTGCCTGGGAGGTGAAGAACAGATCGCCCACGCTCGGCCCCATGTACACCTTGTAGGGCACGTGCCGCTTCAGCGGCTGCGTTCCCGGTCCGATGCCTGCGTACAGCGTTACATGTACATCGCTTGTGCCCGCGAGCTTTTCCTTTGCCGCATACCGTTCGTCATCGACCGGCGCGATGGGGTTGTTCGGCATGTCCACAACCTGGGTCACGCCGCCATGCACGGCCGCTGCCGAGGCCGATGCGAAATCTTCCTTATAATTCTGCGCGCCGCTTACATCCTCGCGGGCATGGATATGGATGTCGCCGAAACCGGGAAAGATCAGGCACCCGTGGCAGTCAGCATCGCTGTCTCCCGTCTTCGGGCCAATCTCCGTAATCAGACCGGTTGCCTTGTCGATGGAAACAGCTCCCTCGATGACCGCATCATGATTTACGAGCGTGCCTTCCAGCCGCAGCACTTCACTGTCCGGCATACACACGCTCCCGCGCTGCCTGGATCGCGTCACGCGTCTCCCTGGCGGCCTTCGCCGGATCGTCTGCATACAGGATGGCTCGCGAACTGCTCAGCATCAGGCCCATACCGTCCGCGCGCAAACCCGCCTGGACCGTGGCCTCTACATCACCGCCCTGGGCGCCGATACCGGGCACAAGAAACGTCATCTCCGGCGCGATCTCACGCACGCGGCGCATCTCCGCAGGCCAGGTCGCGCCTACGACGAGCATGCAGTTCCCACGCACATTCCAGTCACGGCTGACGCGCTCCGCCACATGCTCCCAGAGCGGCTTGCCGCCCAGGACGAGATCCTGCAACTCTCCGGCACCCGGGTTCGAGGTGCGACAGAGGACGACCGATGTACGGTCCTCACGCTCCAGAAAAGGCGCCAACGCCTCGGCTCCGAGGTAGGGATGCAACGTAATCGCGTCGGCTCCGAACTCATCGAAGATCGACCGCACATAGCCGCGATTCGTGTTGCCGATATCGGCGCGCTTGGCGTCGCAAATGGTGAACAGATCCGGGTGGGCTGTCCGCAGATGCTCGAAGACCATTGCGAGCTCATCCCATCCCTGCGCGCCCCTCGCCTCAAAGAACGCCGTGTTCGGCTTGAACGCACACGCATACACCGCGGTGGCGTCGATGACCTCGCGGCAGAAGCTGAACAGCGGATGGGCTTCGCCCTTGAAGCGCTCCGGCAATTGCGAGAGCTTCGGATCCAAACCCACGCAGAGCAGGGAATGGCTGGTGTGCATGCGGTTTTCCAGCTTGCGTACGGCCGAAGACACAGCCTTCATCGCGAGCCTCGCCGCATCCCCCAACCATGCGGATCCGAGAGCCAGTCCCGGACGGTCGCGGCACCGGATTCATCCAGCAGCCCGCGTGCCAGCGCTCCGGCAAGCACCGCCTCGAATCCCGTCAACGTGTGCAGCGTCACTCCGGCCTTTGCGAACGCTTCACGGGCCTCCGTGAATCCGTAGCTGATGATCGCAAGGCATTCGGTCACGGTGGCTCCCGCCTCCCGTAGTGCGCCTACGCTTGACAGGCTGCTGCCGCCCGTGGTCACCAGGTCTTCCACCAGCAAGACGCGCTTGCCTGCAACGTCACCGCCTTCAATGCGAGCCTTCTTGCCATGTTCTTTTGGCTGTTTGCGGATGAACACGGAAGGCCGTTGGGTCGTGTAGCCCAGCGCCGCGCTGTGCGGAATGCCCGCGGCCTCGATGCCACCGATGACATCAAGCCCAATGCCTTCACGCTCAATCAGGGCAACGAAGCCTTCTATGACCTTCTTCCACTGCGCGGGCCAGAAGGGAAACGTCCTGTTGTCGCAGTACACAGGCGACACGATGCCCGACTTGAAGGTGATCGGATCGGCGATGCGGAAACCTACGCCGCCAATCTCCAGCAGGGCGTCCGCCACAGATATCGACTCAGGCGACATGTTCCGTCTCCAGCACCTCAGCCTTGATCTGCTGAGCAAGAAGCGGGTTCCACATCGCGCCCGTTGCAGACATGACGGCCTCCGCGCCCGCAGCACGGTAGGCCTGGTAGTCTGCCGCGCTGCTCACGCCACCCACGCCGATCACGGCAAAGCGCAGGCCCATCTCTGCTCTGAGTCGCACCAGGCGCTCTGTCATGGACAGGCCGGCCCAGCGGATGCCGCTGCCGCAGACACCACTGCGCAGCCTGCCTTCGCCGGGAAGCGCCTGCTCCCCCAACGCATCGACGACCTCTGCGGGAATCGTGTTGATCGCGGCTAAGCCATGCACCAGCGGGCCGATGCCTGCCAGCAGCCTGCGTAAGGGCTCATCCTCGGCGAAGTACGCGATCTTTGCTAGCAGCTTCACCGGTCCCAGCTCGGCCCTGATCGCCTCCACGACGGCCGTGGCACGGCCGGCGTCGAAACACAGCAGATGTGCCGTGCCCTCGTTGGGGCAGCTCAGGTTGACCTCGGTTACCGCGACTCCGGTCTCCCGCATCAGGCGCGCACCCAGGGCAAAGTCGGCGATGTATTCCTTGACCCCGCCCTGCTCGGGTAGCGTGCCCTGGAAGCTGCCGATCACCACCTGCCCCGGGCCCGCATGGGCCACCGCATCGGCGAGGTCCGGCTGCCAGACCCTAGGATCGAACGAGGGCACCCCAAAGGAATTCGTGATGGACAGCTCCGCTGCGCTGTAGTCGCCATGGCCGCGCAGGCGATTTGTCGTCGGGTGCAGGTCTCCGGCGGCGTCCACCGCCAGCACATTGGGCCACGCGTGACTGGCCCAGCGACGGGTGCGCACCGTCTTGTACACGGGCAGATCGAATCCACAGTCCAGCGCGGCTTTGACGAAGCGGCCATTGAGCAACGGTCCTGCTGGAATGCCGAAGGGGAGAGACACAGGATGTCCGAGAAAGTGTTGCGTGATCGGTGCCGAGACTGTCTCCCGGGGACCACTCGCCGTACGCGATCCACCCGCGGCAAAAGCCCCAAAAGGTCCCTGTTCGTAGTTGGCCTCGTAGCTCAGGTCGGGATCATAGAACGGAACCCCGGACCGGTCGCGTCCCTGTTCCAAGTTGGCCACGATCGCACGCATCTTCAGCAGGATCTCCCTCTGTGAATTGTACAGAGCCTCAGGTGATCCACACGGCTTACCAGAAGCGCTGGGGTCCCGGTTCGCAGACGGGCGGCGGAGGGAGTTTACGAACTCTTTACGCTGGCCTTACGGACTTTTAGGGCGGAGCGGACCTTTACTAAGGCAGAGGTTGTTATGTTCTCCGCAGTAAGCCGTCTAGCTTTGCTCTCCACCATGTCTTTTCTCGGCCTCTCGTGCGCCGATGTGTTCGCGCAATCCTCGCAGAACAGCAATGGCAGCACCTCCAATGCGACCCCAGCCGCGCCTGTGGCTGCGGGGAATTTTTTCGAGCGCCTCGGCCAGGCGTACAAAAACGACTGGTCGCCCACGCCGCCACCCGCGGTCTCCGGTCCAAGCGCCGGAGATACCGTTCCCGCGGAACCCGCCGCACCCACCCGTCGCGGCTATCCTGCCCCGCTGGACTCGCCCCCATTGCCGGGCTCGGACTTCTCTGTCGGTGGTACCCCTGTCATCGGCGCGCCGGACACGCAGACCTACATCCTGATGCAGGCCGTCAATGAGAACAAGGGCCGCACAAAGGTCTACGGATGGTTCAATGGCGGCTTCAACGTCTCCACCTCCAACAAAGGAGATGGCGCCAACTCCCCGGCAGCCTACTTCTACAACCCCAACCGCATCACCCCAGACCAGCAGGTTCTTTACATCGAACGTCTACCGGACACAGTCCAGACCGACCACGTCGATTGGGGCTTCCGCATCGCCCAGCTCTGGGGTCAGGACTACCGTTACACCACCAGTAAAGGCATCCTCTCGCAGCAACTGCTGGCCCGCAATCATGAGTACGGCTACGACCCTGTCATGTTCTACGTCGACCTCTATGTGCCGCGTGTCGCCAAAGGAATGAACATCCGCATAGGCCGGTATATCTCCCTGCCGGACATCGAAGCTCAACTCGCGCCCAACAACTACACCTACTCGCACTCGCTTCTCTATACGATCGACCCCTACACGCAAACGGGGATCGTCGCCAGCATCAAGCTTAGCGATCACTGGCTCGTGCAAGGCGGCTTTTCAGGTGGAAACGACGTGGCTCCTTGGACCAAGGACGTCAAACCGACGGCCACCTTCTGCGCCGACTACACGTGGAGCAAGGGGAAGGATGCGCTTTATACGTGCGCTAACTCCGTCAACAACGGCAAGTACGCCTACAACAACGTCCAGAGCTACTACGAGACCTGGTACCACGTCTTCAACGCCAAGTGGCACACTGACACCGAGACCTGGTACATGTACGAGCGCGACGTACCGAACATCGCTGGCAACGTCGCCAACCCGATCCCCACAGAGATCGGTGCCAACGGAGCGCACTGCAGCTACGGCGAACAGCGTTGCTTCGCGCCTGAGGCGGCAGTGGTGAACTACGTTGAGCGCGAGTTCACCACGCACAATTACCTGTCCATCCGCAATGAGTTCGTCGACGACATCAAGGGGCAGCGTACCGGCTATGCGACAAAGTATTCAGAGCACCTGATCAGCTACGGCCACTGGATCGGCTCCACGGTTCTGTTTCGCCCGGAGATCCGTTTAGAGCACTCCTACAACGTCGCTGCATACGATCTGGGCACGAAAAAGACGCAGTTCATCGTTGCTGGCGACCTCACTTACCACTTCTGACAAAGGACGGTAGGGCATGCGTGAGTGGAAACAATCAGCAGCGGAGTAGCTCTCGTATACTCGTAGTGTGTGTCGTTTCTGACCGAATTGAGCAACGCGAGCTCGCACGGCAACTTTGTTCGACGATTTCCGTCCAACACGATTGATCTATGGGTGTGATTTGCGGCAAGCAGGCACGCCGCTCCTTTCGAAAGGGTAAGCAGGCAGCGTAGGGATGGAGCGACGTCAAGGCATGAAAGTTTCTTCCGGTCTGTTTGGCTTGGCGTTTGGCTGCATGCTCCTCGGCGGCTGCAAGCCCAAAGAGACCGCCTCGCGGGAAGCCGCCGAGGCTCCTCCGACCACACCCGCCGTGGTTCCCGTCGGTCAAGTCTCCCAGGTCCAGGTCGGGAACCCCAGCCAGTTTCCGCTTGTGCCCGTGGCCGAGCGCTCCACTTTCGCCACGTTGAACGTCACGGGGCAGGTGCAACCTGA